>CAKTTM010000077.1 GCA_934615145.1 uncultured Clostridia bacterium
CCAGCATGGCGCTGGCCGGGTCGCCCCGGTGGTCGCTGCCCATCTTGTCGATCTCGTCAAAGAGGAAGACAGGGTTCATGCTGCCGGCACGCTTGAGGCCGGTGATGATGTGGCCGGGCATGGCGCCGATATAGGTACGCCTGTGGCCAAATATCTCCGACTCATCGCGCACGCCGCCCAGCGAGATCTGCACAAACTTGCGGCCCAGGGCCCTGGCCACCGCCTTGACGATGGAGGTCTTGCCCACGCCGGGCGGCCCCACAAAGCAGAGGATGGCGCCCTTCATCGCGGCCTTGGGATCCTGCTTTTGCCGCAGGCCCAGCACCGCCAGGAACTCGATGATGCGGTCCTTGACCTGCTGCATGCCATAGTGATCTTCGTCCAGCACCTTGCGCGCGCGGTCGAGGCGGATGCGATCCTTGGTATACTTTTCCCATGGCAAGTCCAGCAGCCAGTCCAGATAGGTCTCGCTGACGGTGGTCTCCGGCGTGCCGGGGGCCATACGGTTGAGGCGCTCGATCTCCTTGGCCGCCTTTTCCCTGGCCTCGGCATTGAGGGGCGTCTTGGCCAGGCGCTTGCGGTAGTCCTCGATCTCCTCGTCCTCTTCCTCGCCCAGCTCCTCCTGCAGCACCTTCATCTGCTCGCGCAGGTAGTACTCTTTCTGGTTTTTGTCCATCTGCATGCGGATGCGCAGCTGCACCATGCGCTCCAGGCCGGCAAAGCGCGCCTCCTTCATCAGGGCCAGGGCCAGGGCCTCCAGGCGCTGAGCAGGGTCGATGATGCTCAGCAGCTCCTGCCTATCCTCCATGCGGCTCAGGGCATTGCTGGCGATCACATCCACCAGCTCATCGGGCTTCTTGATGCCCTTGATGGTGCGCGTGGTCTCCGGCGTGATGCGCTGGCTGCTCTGCGAGAACTCATGAAAATACTCGTGCACCACGCGGATGGTGGCGGTGATTTCAGGCGTGATCTGGCTGTCGTCCATGAGCGGAATGGGCTTTAGGCTCGCCATCCAGGCGCCCTCGGTCAGCGTCAGCCGGCGCAGGCTGGCCCGCTGCTCGCCCTCTAACAATACGCGCAGCATATTGCCCGACAGGTGCAGCACCTGCTTGATGCGGGCGATGGTGCCCACCTGGTACAGGTCTGCCAGCTTGGGCTCCTCGGTGTCGATATCCTTTTGCGTGACGATGAAGATGCGCTGATCTGCTGCCATCGCGCGCTCAACAGCCGCAATGCTGGGCTCACGGCCCACATCAAAATCCATCACCGTATGGGGAAACAGCATCATGCCCCGCAGCGGCATCAGGGGCAGCTGCAGCAGGGCTGCTGTCGATTTCTTTTCTGTCATGCGTCCTCCTGTGTAAAACGCCTCTTCCCGGTCAGACTGCGGGAAGAGGCCTTGGTCCGGCTGGGGCTGATGGCGGATTTGGGTCTTAGCTGGCGTCCCCGGCCAGCTTGTCGGGCTGTACGGCCCGCCTGGTCTTCTGCGGCAAGGCGGCCACCTCTTTGACAAGCTCGGGCTGCGCGCCCTGCTCGATAACCTCCTTGGTCACCACGCAGCGGCGGATATCGCTCTGGCCTGGCAGGTCAAACATGGTGTCCAGCAGCGCCGTCTCAATGATGGCGCGCAGGCCGCGGGCGCCTGTCTTGCGCTCGATGGCCTTGCGGGCAATGGCGCTTAAGGCATCCTTGTCAAACACCAGCTCCACCTTGTCCAGTTCAAAGAGCCTTTGATACTGCTTGACCAGCGCGTTCCTGGGCTCGGTCAGGATGCGCACCATGGCGGTCTCATCCAGCGCGTCCAGGGTGAGCATCACGGGCAGGCGGCCCACCAGTTCGGGAATCAGGCCAAACTTGACCAGGTCCTCGGGCTGCATGTGGGAGAGGGTCTGGCTCAATTGCTTGTCGCCCTGCTCCTCCAGCTCCGCGCCAAAGCCCAGCGTCCTGCCGCCCAGGCGGTTTTTGATGATGCTCTCCAGCCCGTCAAAGGCGCCGCCTACGATAAAGAGTATGTTGGTGGTATCGATGCGCAGCGTCTCCTGCTGGGGATGCTTGCGCCCGCCCTGGGGCGGCACATTGGCCTGTGTGCCCTCGAGGATCTTGAGCAGCGCCTGCTGCACGCCCTCGCCGGACACATCGCGGGTGATGGACACATTCTCCGACTTACGGGCGATCTTGTCCACCTCGTCAATATAGATGATGCCCTGCTCGGCCGCCTTGATATCGCCGTCAGCAGCCTGTATGAGGCGCAGGAGTATGTTCTCCACATCTTCGCCCACATAGCCGGCTTCCGTCAGGCTGGTGGCGTCCGCGATGGCAAAGGGCACATTGAGGATGCGCGCCAGCGACTGGGCCAGGTAGGTCTTGCCGGTACCTGTGGGGCCAGCCAGCAATATGTTGGACTTTTGCAGCTCCACATCGTTCTTGCGGGCGTTTTGGCGGATGCGCTTGTAGTGGTTGTACACCGCCACGCACAGCGCGCGCTTGGCCTGCTCCTGGCCGATGACATAGTCGTCCAGGGTCTGCTTGATCTCGCTGGGTTTGAGCAGCTTGTCCTTGGCCTGGATGCGCTTGTTCTCCTCGGGCAAATCTTGCAATATGTCCGCGCACAGGTGCACGCATTCATTGCAGATATAGGCGCCGGGGCCTGCGATCAGGCGCTCGACCTCATTTTGCTGCTTGCCGCAGAAGCTGCAGCTGTGCAGTTTTCCGGGTTCTTTGGCCATTACTTCGCCTCACCCTTGGGCCGGGGCTGATAGATCTCGTCGATGATGCCGTACTTGAGGGCTTCCTCCGCGTCCATGAAGAAATCGCGCTCGGCGTCCGCCTCTATCTTGTCCAGCGGCTGGCCGGTCATCTCTGCCATCATGCGGTTCATCTTGCGCTTGGTTTTCAGCAGCCACTCGGCGCGGATGGTGACATCGGTGGCCTGGCCATGTGCGCCGCCGGAGGGCTGATGGATCATCACCTCGGCATTGGGCAGGGCCATGCGCTTGCCCTTGTCGCCGCTCATCAGCAGGAAGGCGCCCATGGAGGCCGCCATGCCCACGCAGACGGTGCGCACAGAGGGCTTGATGTGACGCATGGTGTCATAGATCGCCATGCCGGCCGTCACCGAGCCACCCGGGCTGTTGATATACAGGTTGATGTCTGCGCTGGGGTTGTCCATCTCAAGGAAGAGCAGCTGCGCCACGATGGCATTGGCCATGCCGTCCTCTATCTCGCCGGAGAGGAAAATGATCCTGTCCTTCATCAGGCGGGAATAGATATCGTAGCTGCGCTCGCCGCTTCCGCTGCGCTCCACCACATAGGGAATCAGATAATTGTTCATCAAATGGGCTCCTTACTCCTGGTCGTCTGGGCTTTCCTGGTCGTCCTGCTTGGCCTCTGCCTTGGGGGCGGCCTTCTTGGCTGCCGGCTTCTTGGCGGCGGGTTTCTTGGCCGCTGCCTTCTTGGCGGGCTTCTCTTCCTCAGCCTTGTCTTCAGCCTGGGCCTCTTCCTCGGGCAGGGCATCTGACACCTGCTGGGCGATGGCCTCAAGGTCGATGTCTTCGTGCTCGGGGCCCTCATGCAGGCTGATGTCTGCGTTTTCCTTCAGCAAGGCCACCGCCTTGTTGTGGGAGGCCAGGTCTTTATAATACCCGACTTGGCGCTCGCTCAGCGTCGGGCGGTACTGCTCCAGCTCCCGGCCAATCTCCTTGGCGTGGCGGGCGATCTCCTGCTCGACCTCCTCGTCGCTGGCCTCCAGGCCCTCTGCCTTGACGATGGCGGCCAGCACCAGCTGGGTCTTGACGGCATTCTGAGAATCGGTCCTGAGCATATCGCGTACCTGGGCCTCATCCATGCCGGTGTACTTGAGGTAATCCTCATAGCGCAGGCCCTGGTAGGCCATGCGCATCTGCATATTGCGCAGCTGGGCGTCGATCTCGTCCTCCACCATGGCGTCCGGGATATCGCAGTCGGCCTGATCGACCGCCTGCTGCAGCAGCTCGTTCTCCAGCTGGGTCTCGGCGTTCTGGTCGCGCTGCTGGGTCAGTTCCTTCTCGATGGCCTCGCGGTATTCCTTGAAGGTGGTGTACTCCGACACATCGGCTGCAAACTCGTCATCCAGCTCGGGCTTGAGCTTTTCCTTGATGGCATGCAGCGTCACATGGAAGGCGGCCTCCTTGCCGGCCAGATCCTCGGCGTGGTACTCGCTGGGGAAGGTGACATTCAGGTCCTTCTCCTCGCCGATGCTCATGCCGATCACCTGATCCTCAAAGCCGGGGATGAAGCTGTTTGAGCCTATCTCCAGGCTCTGGCCCTCAGCCTTGCCGCCGTCAAAGGGCACGCCGTCCACGGTGCCCAGATAGTCAATGGTGACGGTGTCGCCGGTCTTGACCGGGCGATCGGTGATCTCGGCCTGCGTGGTGGCCTTGTCCACATCGTGGGAGATGCGGTGATCGATCTGCTCCTGGCTGATGGGGTGCAGATGGCGGGTGCCCTTGAGCTTCTTGTACTCGCCAAGGCTCACATCGGGGATGACAAAGACCTCGACGGAAAACAGCAGCTCTTTGCCCGAGCCGATCTGCTGGATGTCCAGCTCCGGCCGGTCGACGGGCTGCAGCTCGTCCTTCTCGATCGCTTCCTTATAGACATCGGGAAACAGCATATCAAAGGCGTCGTCATAGAATATGCCTTCGCCATACATGGACTCTATCAGCCTGCGGGGCGCCTTGCCCTTGCGAAAGCCAGGCACATTGACCTTGCCGCGGTTCTTCAGATAGGCCTTCTGCATCGCCTCGTCAAACGCTTGCGCGGGCACCTTAAAGGTCAGCTTGACCTTATTGCCGGAAATCTTTTCCGCCGTGTACACCATGGGTTACCTCCTCAACAGTATCAGGGAATGTGCTGCCGCGTGGGCAGAAAACACTATCCTACATAATACCACTGTGCAAGCGCAGGCGCAAGCCTTTTGCGGGTCTTGCGCCTGTTCATCCCCGCCCGCGCGTGTTATAATCAATGTTGCGCCGCAAGCAGCAGGCGCCGGGAAGGAGCCGACATGCAACAAGCCTTGCTCACAAGCATACAGGAACTGTTCAGCCACTTGGATCAGGGGCTGCAGCTGCTGGACTTCAGGGGCCAGAGCCTGGTGCCAGCCGGGCCCACCGCCTACTACCTGCCGCTTGACATGCAGCCGGGCGAGCATGTGGCGCAAAGCGGCTATCTGTTCTGGCGGCTGCGCCACGAGCAGGAGCTCTATTTGATCTGCCCCGAGGGGCCCACAGCCCAGCAGTGGCTGCGCCTGACCGCCTTTGGCGTCGAACAGGCCCTGGGCGCCGGACGGCTGGAGGATGACCCGGCCAGCGCCTGGCGGCGGCTGCTGACAGAGCAGATGACGCCCTCTGAGCGCGATGCGCTCTTGGCCCGCCACCACATCGCCCCGGCGCTGCCCCGGCAGGTGCTCAGGCTCTATCTGCCCAAGCTCAAGGCGCAGGACGCCTGGGAGCTGCTGCGGCCCCTGGTGCCGCTGGATGAGCAGGATGTGCTGACGCCGCTGAGCCGCGACAGCCTGGCCCTGGTCAAGGCGGGCGGCATGAGCCAGCAGGACCTGGGCGAGTTTGCGGCAGCGCTGTGCGACACCGTGCGCGAGGAGACAGGGCTTGACCTGTACTGCGGCATCGGTGATCCGGCACTGTCCGCCGAGACGCTGCTGCAAAGCTGCCAGCAGGCCCAGGCTGCCCTGCGCATGGGCGCTGTATTCTGCCCCAAGGCCTCCGTCAGCGTCTATCAGCAGATGCTGCTGCCCCGCTTCCTATGGGAGCTGCCAGACGAGCTGGCCCAGCGCTACCACGCGCTGCTGTTTAACAAGCGCAGCGCCCACCTGTTCACCCAGGAGATGCTGGAGACCATCGACATGTTCTTACAAAAGGACCTCAACCTCTCCGACACCGCGCGTCAGCTCTACATCCACCGCAACACGCTGGTGTACCGCCTGGACAAGGTGCAGCGTTTATCGGGCCTGGACTTGCGGCGCTTTGACGACGCGTTCATATTCAAACTGCTATACGATCTGAGAAAGTCAAGGCGCCCGGACGCGGGCGACACGCGAAAGGCGGCACCATGAAAAAAAGGCTCTCCACCCTGCTGGTCCTGATCATGCTCAGCACCGCGCTGCTCTACGCCGCGCAGGCCAACCGCATCAGCCCCAGCGGCACCGTCACCATCCCCCGCGCCGAGTACGAGCGGCTCAAGCAGTTTGAAAAGCTCGACGAGGTCAAGCGATATATCGACAGCTATTTCTACGAGGAGCCAGACGAGCAAAAGATGCTCGACGGCGCTGTCCAGGGCATGCTGGAGGGCACAGGCGATGCCTATACCTTCTATTACCCTGAGGAGGCCTGGAAGACGCTCTGGGAAGAGGACAGCGGCAAGTACGCCGGCATCGGCGTGCAGATGCTGGGCAACTATGAGGACAAGGCGGTCACCATCATCCGCGTGTTCAAGGGCACCCCGGCCGAGGCCGCCGGCCTGCGCAAGGGCGATGTCTTCTATATGGTTAACGACCTGGAGGTCACCAATGCCAGCATGCAGGACGCAGTGAAGCTGATGCGCGGCGTGCCGGGCGAGGAGGTACACGTCCAGGTGGTGCGCGAGGGCCAGGTGCTCAGCTTTGACATCATCAAGGCCGAGATCACCGTCAACCGGGTGGAGAGCATGATGCTGGACCATCAGGTGGGCTATATCGCGCTGTATGAGTTCGCAGGCCACAGCTATGACGACTTCAAGAATGCCTATGACGAGCTCAAGGCGCAGGGCATGCAGTCACTGCTGATCGACCTGCGCGACAATGGCGGCGGCTGGGTGGACGACGGCGTCAAGCTGGCCGATCTCTTCCTGGACCGTGTGCTGCTCTTCTACACCGAGGACCGCCAGGGCAACCAGCAAAAGACCTATGGCACCGACGGCAAGGACGAGCTGCCGCTGGTACTGCTGGTCAATGAGAACTCCGCCTCCACCACCGAGATACTCTCCGGCGCCTTGAAGGACCATGGCCGCGCCACCATCGTGGGCGTCAAGACCTTCGGCAAGGGCGTCATCCAGAATGTGATGGAGCTGTCCGACCGGGTCAGCGGCTTTCAGTTCACGGTGGCGCAATACTTTACCCCCCTGGGGCAGCAGGTGCACAAGGAGGGCATCACGCCCGATGTGGAGGCCCTGATGCCAGAAGAGCTGCAGCACAGCTTCTTCCAGCTGGGCGACATGACCGATCCGCAGCTCAAGGCCGCCTATGAGCAGGCGCTGGCGCTGCAGGCCGGGGCCGCCGCTGCCAGATAAATAACATTCGCGAGTAAACAACGAGGAGTCACTGTATGAAGCTAGGGGTCGTGGGCCTGCCCAATGTGGGCAAAAGCACGCTGTTCAATGCCATCACTAATGCCGGCGCCATGGCGGCCAACTATCCATTCTGCACCATTGAGCCCAATACCGGCATGGTGCCCGTGCCTGACGAGCGGTTGCAGCGGCTGAGCGCCATGTATCAGCCCAAAAAGACGACGCCTGCGATGATCGAGTTTGTAGACATCGCTGGCCTGGTGCGGGGCGCCAGCCTGGGTGAGGGCCTGGGCAACAAGTTCCTCTCCCATATCCGCGAGGTGGACGCCATCGTGCATGTGGTGCGCTGCTTTGTTGACGACAATGTCATCCATGTAGAGGGCAGCGTGGGCCCCATCCGTGACATCGAGACCATCAACCTGGAATTGATATTCGCCGACATGGACAGCCTGCAGCGCCGGGCCGACAAGGCGCGCAAGATGATCAAAACAGGCGAGAAGAAATATCAGGAGGAGGCCGAGCTGGCAGACAAGCTGCTCAAGCACCTGGAGGCCGGACTGCCCGCGCGCACCGCCAGCCTTAGCCAGGAGGAGCGCCAGGCGGTGTCCCAATGGTTCCTGCTGACGACCAAGCCCGTCATCTACGCGCTGAACATCTCAGAGGATGATATCTCAAAGGACCCGGCCGATATCCC
Organism: uncultured Clostridia bacterium; assembly: GCA_934615145.1. Taxonomy (GTDB): domain Bacteria; phylum Bacillota; class Clostridia; order Christensenellales; family Aristaeellaceae; genus UBA1038. Next base: position 8,009 of record CAKTTM010000077.1, read on the forward strand.
CTATGTCAAGGAGGTGGAGGCCCTGGCGCAGCAGGAGCACGCGGAGAGCCTGCTGATCTCCGCCGCCATAGAGCAGGAGATCGCCGGCATGTCAGCC
>CAKTTM010000078.1 GCA_934615145.1 uncultured Clostridia bacterium
AAGCACAAGTGGATGGGCCTGCCCATGATCCGCGGCGCCGTCAACATGGCGCTGATGATGAGCCTGGGCATGAAGGTCCTCTCCGCCTCCGGCGAGATGAGCGGCATCATGGACGAGGAGCCCTCCAAGTTCGAAAAGTGGCTGGCGGCCAAGCTGGGCAAGGGCGTTGACAAGGTGGTCATGGGCCTGGCCATGGTGCTGGCCCTGGCGCTGTCGGTCGGCCTCTTTGTCCTGCTGCCCAACTGGCCCGTCAAGGCCCTGCGCGCCGCCGGCTGGTCGCTGCTGGGGACCAACCTGATCGCCGGTCTCATCCGCACCCTGGTGCTGGTGGCCTACCTGATCTTCTGCGGCCTTATCCCCGATATGCGCCGCACCTTCCAGTACCACGGCGCCGAGCACAAGACCGTCTACTGCCACGAGGCCGACATGCCCTTGACGCCGCAGAACGCCCAGACCTTCTCCACCCTGCACCCGCGCTGCGGCACCAGCTTTTTGCTGATCACCTTCGTCTTTTCCATCCTCTTCTATTCGGTGCTCGATCAGGCCATCTTCTCCTTCACCGCCTTTGACCTGGCCCAGCACTACCTGCTGCGCATCGGCAGCCGCCTGCTGCTGCTGCCCCTGGTCGCCGGCATCAGCTATGAGATCTTAAAGGGCCTGGCCCATGCCGGCACGCCCCTGGCCCGCGCCCTGCGCTGGCCCGGCATGCAGCTGCAGCGCCTGACCACCCGCCAGCCCACCCTGGAGATGCTGGAAGTGGCCATCGCCGCCATGAACGCCGCCCTCCACGGCCTGCCCGAGGGCGAGACTACCGATGAAGGCTACACCCTGCTGCCCAAGTCAGCCCCTGCGGAGCCTGTCGCCAGCGCATGAGCATCCGCGCCCTGCTCAAGCGCGCGGCCGAGGCCCTGGCCACGGCCGGCGTGCCCGACCCCCAGGTGGACGCCGCGCTGCTGCTGGGGCATGTGATGGCGCTCAGCCGCCTGCAGGTGCTGCTCAGCGGCGACAAGGAGCCAAGCCCTGACCAGCGTCAGGCCTTTGACCGCCTGCTGGCCCGCCGCCTGACGCGCGAGCCGCTGCAGTACATCCTGGGCAGCGCGCACTTCATGGGCCATGAGTTCTTGGTCAGGCCCGGCGTGCTCATCCCGCGCGCCGATACCGAGCCCCTGGCCCAGCAGGCGCTGGCCCGGCTGCGGCCCGGCCACAGGGCGCTTGACCTGTGCACAGGCACCGGCGCCATCGCCATCAGCCTGAAGCTGGGCTGCCCCGAGGCAGATGTCACGGCCAGCGATCTGTCGCCCGATGCCCTGGCCCTGGCCCGCGACAACGCGGCGCGCCTCAAGGCCGATATCGATCTAGTGCAGGGCGATCTGCTGGCCCCTTTTGCCGGCCAGCGCTTTGACCTGATCGCCTGCAACCCGCCCTATATCCCCTCCCTGGAGCTGGACAGCCTGCAGGAGGAGGTCAAGCGCGAGCCGCGCCTGGCGCTGGATGGCGGCGCGGACGGCCTGGACCTCTATCGGCGCCTCATCGCCCAGGCACCGCAGCACTTGAAGCCCGGCGGCTGGCTGCTGCTGGAGATGGGCGACGGGCAGCAGCAGGCGCTGGAGGCCCTGATCCGCCTTGATTTCACCAGCGCCCAAGTGTACACTGATGCCGGCGGCCTGCCCCGCGTGCTGGCGGCCTGTTTGAGTGATTGAGTTCAGTATACTGTGAAAGGGTTTTATGGCCTCACTGGAAGAACAATTCAGCTGGATGGATGCCCGCTATGACGAGCTGGGCGTCGCCTGCTCTCAAAACGATGTGATACTGGACCTGCCCCGCTGGCAGGCCCTGATGAAGGAGCGCGCCGGCCTGGAAGAGGCGGTGCTGTGCTGGCGCGAGCATCAGGCGCTGGCAGAGCAGATAGACTCCACCCGCGAACTGCTGGACAACCCTGAGCTGGGCGACCTGGCCGCAGCCGAGCTGCCCGAGCTGGAAGACAGACAGACAGAACTGCGCGAGCAGCTGCGCCGCCACCTGATCCCCAAGGACCCCAATGACGAGCGCAATGTGGTCATTGAGATCAGGGCCGGCGCCGGCGGCGACGAGGCCAGCCTCTTTGGTGCCATGCTGCAGCGCATGTACACCCGCTACGCCGAGCGCCATGGCTACAAGGTGGATTTGATCAGCCTGAGCGATACCGAGCTTGGCGGCGTCAAGGAGGCGGTGTTCATGTTGTCTGGCGTGGGCGCCTTTAGCCGTATGAAGTTTGAAAGCGGGGTGCACCGCATACAGCGCGTGCCCAGCACCGAAAACCAGGGCCGCATCCACACCAGCACCGCCACGGTGGCCGTGCTGCCCGAGGCGGACGAGGTGGACGCCGCCATCGATATGAACGACCTGCGCTTTGACTATTACCGCGCCAGCGGCCACGGCGGCCAGTACATCAACAAGACCGACTCCGCCGTGCGCATCACCCACCTGCCCACCGGCCTGGTCGTCACCTGTCAGGATGAGAAGAGCCAGCTGAAAAACAAGGAGCAGGCGCTCAAGGTGCTGCGCAGCCGCCTGTATGAGCAGCGCCAGGCCGAGCAAAACGCCCTCTACGCGCAAAACCGCAAGGGCCAGATCGGCACCGGCGACCGCAGCGAGCGCATCCGCACCTATAACTTCCCCCAGGGCCGCGTGACCGATCACCGCATCAACCTGACCCTCTACCGCATCAATGACATCTTTGACGGCGATCTGGATGAGCTCATCGACGCGCTCACCATCGCCCAGCAGTCACAGGATATGAAGGACCTGGCCCTCGAGGCCTGAGATACAGGAGGGAGCTATGCAGGGCAGACAAGCACCGGACCGCCGGCCGATGAGCCGGGGCAACAAGCTCTTGATCGCAGTGGGCCTGCTGCTGATCGTGGGCTTTGGCGCGATCACGCTCTACCCCAATTTGGCGGCCCGCCGCCCGCAGGCCACTGTGGTGCCCTCCGGCCCGCCCACGCCCACCATCGACCCCCAGGCCAATTACCCCGCCATCGATGAGGCGCTGGACAGCATCACGCCCACGCCCGCGCCCACGCCGGCCATCTTTGTGGTGCCCGAGACCCAGGTGCCCCCCGCCACCCAGGTGCCCAACTTTGAGATGACGCCCAAGCCCAGCGATGTGCCCACGCTCAAGACCGGCTCCAGCGGCGACGATGTGCGCGCGGTGCAGGCCAGGCTGATCGAGCTGGGCTACCTGCGCACCGGCAGCAACGACGGCGTCTACGGTAAGGGCACCGCCAACGCGGTACGCGCCTTCCAGCAGGCCAATGGCCTGGGCGTGGACGGCGCCGCTGGGCCCAAGACCATTGAGAAGCTCTTTTCGCCCGACGCGGTCAGAAAACCGGACTAATCTGCGCTGAGCGCCCCGCCCTGCACCCCTTCTACCCGACCGACAGGAGGATAGCCTTGCGACGTATCAGCCTATGCATCCTGTGCGCGATCATGTGCGTTTTTTACCATGCCTTGCCTGTTGCCGCCGCGCAGGATGAGGAGGCCATCATCGCGGCCTTCTACGACGATGCGGTGCTGGTGGGCGACTCGGTGATGCAGCAGATCGGCCGCTACAAGATGGCCCAGGACGAGAAGGGCCGGATGCTGCTGGGCAGGGCGCGCTTTCTGACGGCGTCGAGCTACACCCTCTATCAGGGCAGCCGCATCACGCCGCTGACACACAAGGTGGCCTTCCGCATGGGCGGCGAGCGCATCAGCCTGTCCAAGGCCCTCAAGCGCATGGGGGCCGGCAAGGCCATCATCCTGCTGGGCCTCAACGACCAGGCGGGCGACAGGCTGCAAAACGACATCAAGATGTACGCTCGCCTGATCGACTTAAACCGCAAGGACAACCCCCATATGCAGCTGATCGCCATGTCGGTGACACCCATCATGAAAAGCGCTCAGACCAAGACGCTCAATCAAAAGAACTTTGACGCCTTTAATGAAGCCTTGCAGGCGCTGTGTGAGGAGCAGGGCCTGCTCTACCTGGACATGGCCAGCCACCTCAAGGACGACAAGGGCTTCCTCAACCCGGCCTATTTTTCCGAGGACCGCGTGCACCTAAACCGCGAGGGCATGGAGGTCTTCATTGAGCGCCTGCGGGCCTTTGCCCTGGAACACAGCGCCCAGCCCTGATGAACCAAAGGAGAACACCCATGAAGCGACTGATCGCCCTGCTGCTGTGCTGCCTGATGCTGCCTGCACTGGCAGCGCCTACAGCACCCGAGGCCCTGAGCGCCTATTATGACGAGGCCGTCTTCGTGGGGGATTCCATCCTGCGGGGGCTGCACAGCCTGCAGGTACAAAGCCGCAAGCAGGGCCAGCCCATCCTTGGCCAGGCGCGCTTTCTGGCGGCCAATGGCTATACACTCTATCAGGGCAGCCGCCTGCGCCCAGGCAGTGGCGAGCAGGATATCAACCTGACGCTGGACGGCAGGGCGGTCAGCCTGCACGATGGCCTCAAGCGCATGGAGGCCAAGGCCGCCTATATCATGCTGGGCCTCAATGACAGCGCGGGCTCACGGCTGGACAAGCAGATAGGCTTTTACGAAAAGCTGATCGCCCAGGTGCTGGAGGCCCGGCCGGGCATCCAGCTCACCATCCTGTCCGTCAGCCCGCTGCGCCCCGCCGCCGAAAACAAGCGCCGCAACCAGCAGAATCTGGACAGCTTCAACCAGGCGCTGAGCGAGCTGTGCCAGCGGCTCAATATCGGCTATCTGGATGTGGCAAGCGCGCTCAAAGATGAGAGCGGCTACCTGCGGCTGGACTACAGCTCCGACCGCATGGTGCACTTGAATGAGCTGGGCTATCAGGCGCTGCTGCAGGCCCTCTACGACCACGCCGCCCGCCAGCTGGAAGGGGCGGCGCCATGAAAAGGACGCTGATGGCCATGTCTCTTGCGCTCTGCCTGCTGCTGTCCGGCTGCGCGCCGCAGGCCAAGCAGCCCAAGGCGGCCGATGTCTATGCCGCCATCCAGGCGGCCAATCTGCTGCCCGATATGGTGGCTGTGCCTGAGGGCAGCCTGCTGGACTTCTACGGCATCGATAGCGCCTGGTATCAGGACGCCGTCTTCATGCTGGCGGCGGATAGCCTGCGCGCCGACGAGGTCATCATCCTGCGCGCCAAGGAAACCGCGGCGGCAGCGCAGATCGAGAAGATGCTGGGTGAGCGCATGGCGGCCAAGGCCGAGGAGGCGCTGGGCTACTCGCCCGAACAGCACGCCATCATCCTGCGGGGCAAGTTGATCCGTGAGGGGCTCAACCTGGCGCTGCTGGTCAGCCCGCAGATCGAGCAGCTGCAGGCCGTCTACGCCAAGCAGTTTTAGCCTATGCTCTTTGCCTCTATTAGCTTTCTGTTCTACTTTCTGCCGCTGCTGCTTCTGGGCTTCATGCTGCTGCCCAAGGCGCTGCGCCTGCCCTGGCTGCTGTTTGGCAGCCTTGTTTTTTATGCCTGGGGCGAGCCCCGGGCGCTCATGCTGATGGTGCTGAGCATTGGGCTGAGCTTTGTCTGCGCGCGGCTGACGCTGCGCTGGCCCCGCCATGGCCGGGCGCTGACCGCGCTGTCGGTGGTGGTGCAGCTGGCGGCGCTTGTCTATTACAAATACATGGGGCTGCTCATCCCCGGCTTTCAGGTGGCGCTGCCGGTGGGCATCTCCTTTTTCACCTTTCAGGCCATCGGCTACAGCCTGGATGTCTACCGGCGCGATATCCCGGCCGAGAAGAGCCTCGTCAAGTACGGCAGCTTCATCAGCCTCTTTCCCCAGCTGATTGCAGGGCCCATCGAGCGCTATGGCGACATCGGCCCGCAGCTGGACGGGGCGCGCTTTAGCTGGCCCGGCTTTGAGCAGGGCGCTCGGCTGCTGATCATCGGCCTGAGCAAAAAGCTGCTGCTGGCCAACGCCGCGGGCCAGCTATGGGAGGCCCTGAAGGATAGCCCTGCCACCAACGGCTGGCTGGGCAACTGGCTGGGGCTTGTCGCCTTCGCCTTTCAGATCTACTTTGATTTCTCCGGCTATACCGACATGGCCCGCGGCCTGGGCGCCATGCTGGGCATAGACTTCCGGCAAAACTTCAACTATCCCTATACCGCGCGCTCGGTGACCGATTACTGGCGGCGCTGGCACATGAGCCTGTCCATCTGGTTTCGCGATTATGTCTATATCCCTCTGGGCGGCAACCGCAAGGGCCTGCCCCGGCAGCTGCTCAATATCCTGATCGTCTGGGCGCTGACAGGCCTCTGGCACGGCGCCAACCTTAACTTTCTATACTGGGGGCTGTACTACGCGCTGTGGCTGATGGCGGAAAAGCTGCTGCTGCTCAGGCTTTATCAGCGCCTGCCCAAGGCGCTTGGGTTTCTGCCCCCGGTGCTGACGGCCCTCATCGTGCTGCTGGGCTGGGGCATCTTTGCGCTGACAGATATGGCGGCGCTGGGGCAATACCTCGCGGCGCTCTGGCAGGGCCCGGCCTTTGACGCGCGCAGCCTGGGGCTGCTGCGGGCCTTTCTGCCATTGCTGATTGCCTGTGCCCTGTGCAGCCTGCCCTGGCGCTGGCGGCTGCCCCTCCTGGCCCAGTCCTTCGCGCTCAGCGCCCTGCTGCTGCTGTCGGTGGCGGCGCTGGCCTCGCAGGGCTACAATCCCTTTCTCTACTTCAGGTTTTAGCGATGCATGATGATAAGAAGGCCCCCCGTCTGCCGGCTGTGCTGCTGGCCCTGCTGCTGATTTTGATCCCGCTGGCGCAGCTGCTGATGCCGGACGCTGCCTACAGCCCGCTTGAAAAGCGCGAGCTGGCCCTGCCCCCGCGGCTGACGCTGGCCTCCGGCGTCTTCAGCCGCGGCATGGAGGATTATCTGAGCGATCACCTGCCCCTGCGCGGCCAGTGGGTGGGGCTGGACGCCTGGCGCAGGTATCTGTCGGGCAGCATGGCGGCAGACCCCGTCTGGCGCCTGCCCGGCGGCGCGCTGGCTGAGGCGCCCCTGGAGGACAATGGGGCGCGGCTCGAGCGCAACCTGCAGCTGCTGGACGATTTTGCGCTTGAGGCCGGGCAGCCGCTGTGGCTGCTCTCGCCGCCGGCGGCCGGCGCGCTGGCCGAGCAGCCCGGCTACTATCCCTATCCCGATCAGGCCAGGCTGAGCGAAATCAACAGCATGGCCTATCAGCAACTCAGGCCCATCGCGCTGTTTGAGGCGCTGCAGGCCGCGCCGCAGCCGGTCTTCTACCGCACCGATCCCCACTGGAATGGCCAGGGTGCCTATGTCGCCTACGCGCAGGCCGCAAAGGCGCTGGGCTTTGAACCGCTGAGCCCAGAGGCTTTTGCTCAGGCGCAGAGCCCCGGCTTTCACGGCAGCAGCTATGCCCGCAGCGGCCTGTGGCAGACCCCTGCCGAGGCGCTGGACATCTGGGATCCCGGGGTCAAGCTCGCCCTCCACTTTGATGGCAGCGACGCTGCTCATGACAGCCTCTTCTTCCGCGAGCACTTGAAAACGCCCGACCCCTACCGCGTCTTCCTGGACGGCAATCACGGCCTGACCCGCATTGACAACCTGGACAACCCCAGCGGCCCCCGCCTGCTGATGCTCAAGGATTCCTTTGGCAACAGCCTGCTGCCGCTGCTGCTGCCCCATTTTAGCCACATCACGCTGCTGGACCTGCGCGCCTGGCGCGGCAGCAGCCTGCAGGTGACCCAAGACGAGGCCTTTGACCAGCTGCTGGCCGTCTACGCCCTCAAAAGCCTGGCCACCGATAGCAACTTTGCCTGGCTGAGCAGGCGCTGAAGCGCAAGCCCATTAATTTACCTTTATTCATAACAATCATTAGTGCGGATTTCACACGCCGCATGCTTTTCTTTTTACGCTTGGCTTCTATCTTGAAGGCGTACCCAATGCCCACATCAAGGAGGAGACAAGATGAAGAAGTTCCTGTCGCTGCTACTGGCCTGCCTGCTGGCGTCCGCGCTCTGTGTCCCCGCACTGTCTGAAGCCAGCAAGACCAACATCGTGTTCTGGCACTCCATGGGCGGATCGCTGGGCGAGGTCATCCTCAGCGTGGCCCAGCAGTTCAACGA
>CAKTTM010000079.1 GCA_934615145.1 uncultured Clostridia bacterium
AGCTGGCCCAGAAGTTGAACATGATGGGCTTGCCGTCAAAGACGCCGGCGTCAAAGGGCTGGCCGTTCATGTCGTTGATGATCATCAGGGGGAAGGGGTTCTCGAACTCCTGTTCAGCCGCCTGTTCGTCAGCCTGTTCGACAGCCTGTTCTTCAGTCTGCTGGGCGGCCTCCTCGGCCTCGGGGGCGGCGGTGACCTCGGCCAGCGCGGTCAGGGCGCCCAGCGCCAGCAGGCATGCAAGCATGAGGCTAAGCCATTTCTTCAAAGTCATATTACCTCCGTATGGTCCTTGGTGATGATGGCGTATAGCTGCTTGGCGCGCTTGACAGGCTCGGGGCCAATGTCGAGCGCCTGGCGCAGCCGCAAAGCGGCGGCCTGAGCCTCCGCGTCGGTCTTGGCGTAGATGGTGCCCAGCAGGTCGTCCCGGTGGATCTCGTCGCCGATGCGCTTCATCAGCACCAGGCCCACCGAAGGGTCGATCACATCGTCCTTGTGCAGGCGCCCGGCGCCCAGCGACTGGGCGATCAGGCCAATTTCAGTGGCGTCCACCGCCTGCAGATATCCCTCAGCCTGCGCGTAGACCGGCAGGCTATATGGCGCCTGAGGCAGGCGGCCAGTGTCCTGGCAGACCAGGCCGTCGCCGCCCTGGGCCTCAATCATCTGGCGCAGCTTGTCAAGGCCCGCGCCGCTGGCCAGCGCCTGGCGCAGGGCCTCCTGCGCGGCCTTGGCGCTCTTGTATTCGCCCGACAGCAGCAGCATCTGCTCTCCCAGCAGCAGCGATATCTCCAGCAGTGGGCCTTGGGCGCGGCCGGCCAGCACATCGATGGCCTCCTTGACCTCCAGCGCGTTGCCCACATGGGAGCCCAGCGGCTCCTGCATGCCGGTGATCAACGCCCTTACCCTGCGCCCCGCGCGGGTGCCGATGTCCACCATGGCCTGCGCCAGCTTGACACAGTCCTCAAAGGTCTTCATCAGGGCGCCCTCGCCAGTCTTGACATCCAGCACGATGCCCTGGGCGCCGGAGGCCAGCTTCTTGGACATAATAGAGCTGGCGATCAGCGGGATGGCGTCCACCGTGGAGGTGACATCGCGCAGCGCGTAGAGCCTTTTATCTGCCGGGGCCAGCTGGGCGGTCTGACCCGCCACCACGCAGCCCACCTCGCGCACGATGCGCAGCATCTCGTCCTCGTCCAGCGCCGTGCGAAAGCCCTGTATGCTCTCCAGCTTGTCAATGGTGCCGCCCGTGTGGCCCAGACCCCGGCCGCTCATCTTGAGCACCTTGGCGCCGCAGGCCGCCACCAGCGGCACCAGCACCAGCGTGGTGGTGTCGCCCACCCCGCCGGTCGAATGCTTATCCACAGCGATGCCGCCGACATCGGCCGACAGCATGTCGCCCGAGCGCGCCATGGCCAGTGTCAGCTCCGCCGTTTCCTCTGCCGTCATGCCATTCAAACGAATGGCCATCAGCAGCGCGGCCAGCTGATAGTCCGCCGAGTCCGGATCGACCGCGGCGCGCACGAAGCAGTCTATCTCCTGCGAGCTAAGCGCATAGCCCAGCTTCTTGCGCTCGATGACCTCAATAAGCTCCATGAAGCCTCGGTCCCTCCTTGTGTTGCTGACGGGCAAAGTATACCATACTCCCCTGTGCGCGTAAAGCAAAGGTAACAAATCAAAAACACTGCCCCCGCCTGCTGCGGCAGGCCATGCGGCCATCCGCGGAGGGGCAGTGTTTTCAGATTTTTTACAATTGTGTTAAGTCATTGAGGCCTCACGCCAAAGCGCGCCTGAAGCCCTGCCGCCAGGCGGTCCAGGTTCTCCTGCAGCTTGTGTGTGGGCAGACCGATGTTGACGCGGATGAAGTGCTCCGCGGCCTTGCCAAAGGGCGGGCCGTAGTTGACATAAAAGTGGCAGTCGATCAGGAAGCGCTGCAGATCCTGCCAGTCAAGGCCCAGCCCCGCGCAGTCGACCCAGCCCAGGAAACTGGCGTCGGGCAGGAAGGCGGTGAACTGCTCAGGATAGCGGGCGCAGAAGTCCAGCAGCAGCTGGTGATTGTGGCGGATGACGGCGCTGGCCGCCTGCAGCCATTCCCCCGCCTGCTCATAGGCGGCGGCGGTGGCCACCATGCCCAGCACATTGGCCCGCTCGATGCCGGTGACCAAATGGGCCTCCTCATAGCGGGCGTAGAGCTCAGCGTCCTGTATGAAGACATTGGCGCACTGCAGTGCCTGTATGTTATAGGTCTTGCCGGCGCTGGTGCACAGGATGGCCTTGGCCGCCCAGGGGCTGACGGTGTTGAACACCGTGTGGGGCAGATCGCCCAGCATAATGTCACAGTGTATCTCGTCAGAGGCCACCATCACCTGGTATTTTTCGCAGATATCGGCCAGGCGCTTGAGCTCGTCCCTGCTCCAGACGCGTCCGGAGGGATTGTGCGGGCTGCACAGCAGGAAGAGCTTGGGCCTTTCCTCGCGGCAGAGCTGCTCAAAGCGCTCAAAGTCGATCTGGTAGCGGCGCTGCTCTATGTACATGGGGCAGTCCACCACGCGCCGGCCCTGGCCCTCCACCACCTCGTAGAGCGGGCCGTAGATGGGCGTCAGCATGATGACACCCTCGCCGGGCTCGGCGCAGACGCGCACGGCGGCCGCCAGGGCCGGGATCACCCCTGGCGTGGTAAAGACCCACTCCCGCCTGGCCTGATAGCCCCAGACGCTCTGATAATGGCGCAAGATGCTGTCCAGATAGGCATCCGTCGGGCGCGAGTAGCCCAGCAGGTTGTGGTCGATGTAGTCCTTCAAGGCCTGGTTGATTTGAGGCGCCTGCACAAAGTCCATGTCCGCCGTGGTCATGGGCACCACGCCGGGGGGCACATCGGGGTTTTGCCGCAGCATCATCACCCATTTGCTGGCCTTGGTCTGCATGCGGTCGTAGTAAGTGGTGAAGTCGTATGTCATGTGCTACTCATTACTCTCTTTCATGATGTCAGCGGCCATGGCCCGCTGGCTGGCCGTCCAGCCCCAGAGGCCGCCGGTATGGATGAACAGGATGTGCTGATCCCCCTGGAAGCCGCCGCGCGCCAGCTGCGCCAGCATGCCCAGGAAGGCCTTGCCCGTATAGCAGGGATCCAGCGCCAGGCCCTCCAGCGCGCCGATGCGCAGGTAGGCTGCGATCTCCTCCGCCTGGGCCAGGCCATAGCCCAGGCCCACATGGGCATCATTGATCTGTATGCCGGCCGCCGCCTCAGGACTGCCCATGTCGCGCAGTATCTGCGTGATGGCCTGGGCGAAGTGCTCACTGGGCTGACTGACGGAAAAGCCCAGAATACGCCTGCCGCTGCCCGTCTGCCAGTTGGCCTGCTGCAGGCCGGCATAGCTGCCCCCGCTGCCGACGGCCAGGCAGATGCTGTCAAAGCGCAGGCCCAGCGCCTGCTCTTGCGCCAGTATCTCGTCAAAGGCCTGGGCATAGCCCTGGGCGCCCACGGCGTTGGAGGCCCCCAGCGGTATCAAATAGGGCCTTTTGTTTGCCGCTCGCAGCCGCTCGCAGAGCGCCTGGGAGGCATTGTGAAGCGTATCGCCCGGCGCCATCAGGTGGATGCGGGCGCCCAGCAGGCCATCCAGGAAATAGTTGCCCTCATAGGCCTTGGGCTCGCCGCTCAAAACCAAATGGCAGCCCAGGCCGAGCCGGGCGCAGGCGGCGGCGGTGGCCCGGCAGTGGTTGGACTGCGCCGCGCCCACGGTGACCACGCAGTCGCAGCCCTGCACTAGCGCCTCGTCCAGGGCGTATTCCAGCTTACGCAGCTTGTTGCCGGCGGTCTCGGCCCCCGTCATGTCATCGCGCTTGACCCAGAGCATCGGCCCGCCGGGCGGGCTCAAGCGCTTGAGCGGCTCGATGGGGGTGGGCAGATGGGCGAGCGGCAGCCTCATGGTTTGTCCTCCAGCAGGCCGGTCAATAGGTCGTGTGCCTCATCCGCGCTCATGCCGGGGCTGAGGCGCGGATGATACAGGTAGTTCAGCATCAGCCAGTCGATGTCTGCCAGCTGCTGGGTCTCCGTCCAGGGCTGGTAGACGATGCTCTCCGGGTGGCTGTCGATGTCCTTGGCCAGGCCCAGCGCCCCCACCAGCTCCTCCATGAACAGGTGATTGCGCTGCTGCTGATTGGCCGCGTCGGAGGCCAGGCCTATCTGGGCCTTGGTCATGCGGTAATCCTCGTACCAGTAGCTGAAATAGCCCCAGTTGCCGCTGACATAGCCCTCCACATAGCGGTGCAGGCTGTCCAGCGGTGCGTAGCTGACCCGCACATTGGGCCGTCCCAGGGCGCCGACCAAGCTGATGCCGGGGAAGCCCGCCACCCTGTCATTGAGCTGGTCGATAAAGGCCTGGGCAAAGGCCCTGTCCTCAGGGGTCGGGCTGCCCTCCAGGCTGAGGCGAATGGGCTGCTCCCAGCGGGTCAGCGGGTGATCGGGGCCGTACTCTGAGCCAAAGCAGGCCAGCATGAAGGCCTCCAGCGCCTCGCGCTCGGGGCTTGTTTCTGCCGCCGCGCCCAGGCATAGAGCAAACAACAAGAGCAGCGCTGCCAGCGCGCTTAGCTTTCTCATGCTTCCACCTCGTCGCGTATATCGCCGCGCTGGCGCAGCTCGACCAGTATCTGCTGGTAGCGCTGTTCGTCTATCTTGTAGTAGCGCGCGTAGACAAAGTAGCCCAGCAGGATGCAGGCAAGGGGCAGTATCAGCATGGCCGCCTTCATCAGCTGGATGCCCTCGGGCCGCACATCAGCGGCGCTGGCGGCGCTGTTGATGCCAGACAATATCACCGTGGCGCCCACGATGCCGCTGGCCACCGCGCCGCCCAGTTTATTGATCAGCGGCTGCACTGAAAAGGTGATCGACTCATTGCGGCGGCGCAGCTTGAGCTGACCGTACTCAATGGTGTCCGCCAGGAACATCAGCATCAGCAGCTGGATGAAGGCCTGGCCGATGAACATCAGCAGGCCCGCGATGGCGATGGGCAGCATCTGCATGGGTGAAAAGAAGAAGACAGCGTAGCCCAGCAGCACCAGCACCGTGGCGCCCCGGTAGAGCGTCTTGCGGTCAAATCGCTTTGAGAACAAAGGAAAAACACTCAGCGCCGTCAGCTGCGCCACGCCCAGCACCAGGGCAAAGACGGCGTACATGTCCTCATTGCCGTAGGCGTACTTGAAAAAGTAGGTGCCAAAGGTGGTGGTGGTCATGTAGCCGATCATGAACAGCCCCATCGACAGCGTGGTGATCAGCAGCTGGTCATTGCGCAGGATGACGGTGAACAGCTCGCGCAGGCTGGTCTTTTCCTCCTGGCGGAAGCTGCGCTGCTGCTCGCGCACGCCAAAGAGCGTGAACATCTGAAACAGCAGCATCATCAGCGCCGCCGCCAGCGCAAAGTAAAACCAGGCGCTGCGCGCGCTGCCCAGGGCCTGGGTGAGCATCCCGGTCAGCGGCAGGATGCCCACCACCACCGCGTACATGCCGATGTTGCCGCAGATGCGGGCAAAGGCGCCGGTCTTCTCGCGCTCTTTCTGATCCAGGCTCAGCGCCGGCAGCATCGACCAGTAGGCGATGTCGTTGATGCCATAGGCGATGTCCCAGCCCAGGTAGCACAGCGCGAACAGCGCCATGTAGCCAAGGCCGCTCAAGCCAAAGTCGCTGAACATCGGCAGCATGAACAAGGCGCTGAGCAGCGCTCCGATGGCGATGTTGGGCTTGAACTTGCCAAAGCGCGAGCGGGTGTTGTCCACCATCAGGCCCATCAGCGGGTCGTTGAGCGCGTCAAAGACCCGCAGCACCGTCAGGATCAGCGTCATGCCCCACATGGTGTCGTCGGGCAGGTTGAGCACCTCGGTGAGGTAGTGCAGCAGGTACATGGACACCATGGTGTAGAACATGTCCCGCCCGATGGTGCCAAGGCCAAAGAAGTACCGGTTGCTGTCCGCCTGCCGCATACCCGCCTCCCTGATGTCAATGATTTCTCTTGCCGGCATGATAGCACAAGGGCGCTGTGCGGACAAGGCGTTTCGTTGACGGAGCCTGGCCGCTTATGCTATCCTGCGCCTGTGCCGGGCGGCCTGCCCGCGCAGAAAAACGAGGTATGCGTATGAACTTCGTCTTCATGTCCCCCCATTTCCCGGACAATTTCCGCCTGTACTGCCAGGCGCTCAAGCGCAATGGCGTTACCGTGCTGGGCATCGCCGACACCCCCTATGAGATGCTGCACCCCCAGCTGCGCGAGGCCCTCAGCGGCTACTACCGCGTCGACCAGCTGGAGGACGGCCAGCAGGTGATGAAGGCGCTGGGCTACTTCACCTGGCAGCACGGCAAGATCGACTGGCTGGAGAGCAACAACGAATACTGGCTCGAGCAGGATGCCTGGCTGCGCGAGAGCTTTCACATCACCACCGGCCCCCAGCCCTGGCAGATGAGTGACTACCGGCACAAGAGCCGCATGAAGGCGGTCTATGCCCAGGCCGGCATCCGCACAGCGCCCTGGCAGCTGCTGAGCGACTTTGAGCACGCCGCCCAGTTTGGCCGGGAGGTGGGCTATCCATTGATCATCAAGCCTGACGCCGGCGTGGGCGCCAGCGACACCCACATGGTGGCGGACGAGCAGGCGCTGCGCCAGCTGATCGCCCGGCTGCCGATTCGCCCCTATATCATTGAAAAGCGCGTCATCGGCGAGGTCTGCAGCTATGACGCCCTGATCGACTCACAGGGCCAGCCGCTGTATGAGACGGGCAACATCACCCGCGGCAATATCATGGACATGGTCAACAAGGGCGACGACTGCACCTTCTATATCGTGCCCGAGCTGCCGGAGGATTTGAAGGCCCTGGGCCGCGCCGCGGTCAAGGCCTTTGAGGTCAAGAGCCGGCTGATACACTTTGAGTTCTTCCGCCTGACGCAGGATCAGGACCTGGGCCGCAAGGGCGATCTGCTGGGCCTGGAGGTCAACATGCGGCCCTCTGGCGGCTACACCTCCGACATGATCAACTACGCGGGCTCGGTGGACATCTACCAGATGTGGGCCGACATGGTCTGCCACGACAAGGTCTTTGTGGACCCTGAGCGCCAGACCTATTTTTGCCTCTTCCTGGGGCGCCGCGACCATAAGCGCTACCTGCACCCCCATGAGCAGCTGCGCGAGGACTGGGGCCACCGCATCGTGATGGAAGGCCGCATGCCCGAGGCCTTGAGCGGCACGATGGGCAACCAGATGTTCCTGCTGCGCTGCCGCGATCAGCAAGAGGTGGACAGCTTCCTTGACTACGCCCTGAAGGAGCAGTAAAGATGAAGACGAGCTATCACAAGATGTATTCCCAGGCGCTGCAGCGCGACATGGAGGTCAAGGTCTACGGCCACGCCGGCAAGCCCTGCCTGGTCTTCCCCTCGCAGGACGGGCGCTTTTATGACTTTGAGAACTTCGGTATGCCAGACTCCGCCCAGCCCTGGATCGACCAGGGCCGCCTCAGGCTCTACTGCGTGGATTCCATCGATGCCGAGAGCTGGTCGGCCCAGCATGAGCCGCCCTTCGACCGGGTGCGCCGCCACGAGGCCTGGTTCAAATACCTGGTGGAGGAGTTTTATCCCTTCATGATGGCGGATTCCGGCCACGAGGGCCGGGCGATGACCATCGGCTGCTCCATGGGCGCCATGCACGCGGTCAACATGCTGTTCAGGCGGCCCGATCTCTATGACACCGTCATCGGCATGTCCGGCGCCTATAGCCCCGAGGACTTCCTGGGCGGCTATATGGATGAGATCACCTACATCAACTCCCCCGTGGCCTCCTTGAAGGGCATGCCCCTGGATCACCCCTACATCGACATGCTCAACTCCTGCACCATCATCCTCTCCGTTGGCCAGGGCGCCTACGAGGACGAGATGCTCTACTCCACCCGCCTGCTGGACGACACCATGCGCGAGAAAGGCATCCGCGCCTGGGTGGACTTGCC
>CAKTTM010000080.1 GCA_934615145.1 uncultured Clostridia bacterium
CGGGTGGCAGGACTCAGCGAGCAGGGCTGAGCTGACGAGGCGCTGTCCGTGACAGCCTTGCCCGAGCAGGGCGGTGTTTTGGCGATACCAATGCACGAAGCGGGAGACAATGAGCATGACCATATTGATCACAGCCTTTGAGCCCTTTGGCGGGGAGACCATCAACCCCTCGATGGAGGTGCTGCGCGCACTGCCAGAGCGCATTGGTGCAGCAAGCATCATCAAGCTGGAGCTGCCCACCACATTCTCTGGCTGCCTGCCGCCACTGGAGGCGGCGCTGGCGGCCCATCGGCCCGAGGCTGTCATCTGCCTGGGGCAGGCGGGCGGGGATGCGATGATTTCGGTAGAGCGCGTGGCGATCAATCTGGACGATGCCAGCGCCCCAGACAATGCCGGCGTACAACCCAAAGACCAGCCCATTGTGCCGGGAGGGCCTGCTGCCTATTTCAGCACGCTGCCGGTCAAAGACCTGGTGCAGGCCATGCGGTCGGCAGATGTGGCGGCGGGGCTGTCCTACAGCGCGGGCACCTACGCCTGCAATCATGTGATGTACGGCCTGCTGTACTGGCAGGCCCAGCACATGCCCACGGCGCGCGGAGGCTTCATCCATCTGCCCTGGCTGCCCCAGCAGGCTGCCGGCAAGGCAGGGTCTGCGGCGTCCATGGCGCTGTCGGTGATGGTTCGCGGCATCGAGGCGGTGATCGATGTCCTGCAGAAGGGCTGAAACCGTCAGAATGCATAAGGCCTGAGCTCAAGCGAGTTCAGGCCTTATCGTATGCGTTCAAGACTGCAGTAAGAAGGACTACTCCTGCTATTGCATGGAGCTTAGGTTTCCGATGCCTTCATTGGCAGCGGGGGAGCAGCGCTCGCGCTCAGGCGCAGCGCCCGAAGTACGACGACGCTCAGCACCAACAGGCCCAGCGCCGACAGCCCATAGAGCAGGGCGTAGTTCACGGGCAGCTTTTCATTGAACTCCGCCGCCATCACGCCGGCGCAGGCCAACAGCAGTGCCGCCCACAGCAGAGCCACTTGCTTTGACAGGCCGCTGCGCAGCAGCCGCCGGGTCAGCATCAGCAGGATGATGATCAGCCCCGCCAAGCCCAGCAGCTGGTTGAGGCGGATAAAGCTGTTGCCCTCCAGGCGCAGTATCTTGTCCTGGCGCAGGGACTCCGTAAATATCAGGCTGGCGAGGAAGAGTGTCAGCAGCCGCAGCATCTGGTCACCCGGCCGGGCGTGCAGGCGCCGGCCGCGCTGCAGGTAAAGCAGTATCAGCAGCATCAGCAGGCCTTCCAGCAGGAAGACGGCCAGATACCACTCACCAAAGCTGTTCTCCACCGCGAAGGGAAGGCGCTGAAATTGCTCCTCCCAGACCTCGCCGCCATAGCCGGCGCCTGCCAGCAGCTGGCCAAAGCGCAGCGCGCAGACGAAGAGCGCCAGGGGCTGGGCAAGCCAGTCCAGCGTGTCCGCGACTTCTGCCCCGCTGAGGCGGGCATGCAGCCAGCCTGCCAGCAGCAGGCCAAGCAGCAGCCCCACTAGGCTAAAGCCGCCCCCCGTCAGCGCCAGCAGCGGCCAGAGACCCAGATAGCCGCCCTCCACCGGGTCAAAGAAGAGCTGCTGTGGCTGCAGCAGGGCGTAGACCAGCCTTGAGAGCGCCAGGCCCAGCAGCAGGCACAGCGCCATCAAGCCGGTGGCGCTGCCGGCGGGGCGGTGCAGCTTCCTGCCTTCCAGCCACAGCAGGGCAAAGGCCGCCAGGCCGCCGATTGCCAGCACCAGGCCAAAGGCATAGACCGTGAGCGGCCCCAAGGTGAAGGAGCGCAGTGGAAAGTCGCTCATCTCAGCGCACCAGCGTGGCGAAATAGATGATGTCGCTGACCGCGCGCTTCTTGGGGTTTTGCGGTGAGTTGATTTTCTCGTTGTTGAGCACCAGCGAGTTGCTGGAGCCGCCATCCAGGTTATAGGCGACCAGGCAATCCTTGTCAAAGAAGCTGCGCGCAGCCTGCACGCAGTATTGCGCTGCCTCCGCCAGCCTGAAGCCCACCGAGCCCGGATCCTCCGGCCCCTCGGTGGAGACGATCATGTAGTCCAGCGGGCCCAGCTGGCAGATGATGGAGCGCTGTGTCTGCTTGAGGGCGGCGGTGTTGAAGTAATTGGTCTTCTCGGGGAAGATAGCCTGGCCGTTTAGCACAAGCGCCGGCCCGAAGGAAAAGGCGTTGACCACCTCGCGGCCCTGGCCCTGCAGCTGCTCGCTAAAGTCCTGGATCTGGGGCCGCTTGGCCCCCTGGAGGATGTGAAAGTCGCCCTGATCATCGATCAGCAGCAGGTCTTCCCCGGTGGGGCGATTGCGTATCAGCTCTCCCTGACGGACGATATAGCGCTCCGCGCTGAACTGGAAAAAGTCACCATTGATGGCGGCCACCGCGTTGTAGCGCCGGGCAATCGTGGCGGCCTGTTTGTTGCCCACATGCCGCCAGGTATCCGATGGCGCCGTGCGCAGCTGCGAGGCATCCTTGATCTGCACACGGGCGACGAGAACATTGGTATCCTGAGCGCGGTCCTTGTAGACCTGCACCGTGATGGATTCATCCTCATAGCCGGCCTGATCGGCCAGATAGGCCTTGGGATCAGGCTTGGGTCCGGGGGAGCTGTCGATGGGAAGCGGGACAAGCCCTTCTGCCAGGGCCGCGCCGCTGGGCACCAGCAGGGCCAGCGCCAATATGGAGAGAACCACCAGCAGGGTGGCAAGGGGTCTGAACCATCCGCGCATCAATCGCTACCATCCTTACATAATCCTTGGAAATCATAGCATCGCAGCCGCGGTGCGTCAATGGAATGCAGGCTTTGTTACAAGGCCTGGGGCCCCTGGGTGAGCCAGAAATCACTCTTGTGGTAGTCGATCCTGCCCTCGCGCTTGAGGCCGCTGAGTGCCCAGGACATGGCGCTGCGCTCTACGCACAGATAGTCGGCCAATTCCTGACGGTTGTAAGGGATGGTGAAGCGATCGCTGCCCTGCCGGATGGCCTCGCCCGACAGGTAGCTAAGCAGCTTGTCGCGGGTGGAGCGCATGGTGATGTGCTCTATCTTTTGCGTGAGGGCAATGTTCTTCTGCGCCAGCAGCTGCACCATGTTGAAGATCAGCTGCGTGTGAAAGGGGCAGCTGTGCATGCAGACGGACAGTATGCTGTCACAGTGGAGGAAGAGCAGCTCGCTGCGCTCGACCGCGATCACGCTGACAGGCAGGCTCTTGGCGCGGGCGGCGGCAAAGGACTCCGCAAACACACCGCCTGGGCCCAGGCGCTGGATGATGCTGCGGTTGCCCCAATAATCCTCCTTGGCGATGGTGACGGCGCCTTTGAGCACCACGCCCAGCTCGTCTGGGCTGTCGCCGGCGCGCAGCACATAGCTGTCCTTGTCATAGCAGACGCGCCGCGCCTGCAGGCAATCCAGCAGCACCGGCATGTCCTTTTGTTCAATGCCTTCAAACAGCTTGCAGGGGCTCAAGTCATCCATCCATCTGTCCATTGCGGCCTCCGCGTTGTAAAAACAACATACTATTCAGGGGCATTATCGTATACTCCAGCCGTGAATGTCAAGGAGGTAAGAGCATGAAGCGAGAGATTGTCCACATTGATGAAGCGCTGTGCAATGGCTGCGGCCTGTGCGCCACCGCCTGTCAGGAAGGCGCTATCCAGATGATTGATGGCAAGGCGCGCCTGGTGCGCGATGACTACTGCGATGGCCTGGGCCACTGCCTGCCCAGCTGCCCCACCGGCGCCATCAGCATCATCGTGCGCGAGGCCGATGCCTTTGATGAGGAGGCCGTGAAGCAAAACCAGGCCATGCAGGCGCAGCAGGAAGCGCCGCTGGCCTGCGGCTGCCCCGGCTCCGAGTCTCGCAGCCTGCAGACGGCGGCAGCGCCTGTGGCAGAGCAGCCCGCTGCCCCCGCCGCCAGCCAGCTGCGCCAGTGGCCGGTGCAGATACAGCTGGCCCCGGTCAATGCCCCCTATTTTGCCGGTGCCCACCTACTGGTGGCCGCCGACTGCGCCGCCTATGCCTATGGTGACTTCCACAAACGCTTCATGAAAAACCGTGTCACACTGATCGGCTGCCCTAAGCTGGACAATGTGAACTATGCGCAGAAGCTGACGGAGATCATCAAGCACAACAGCATCAAATCCTTGACCATCGTGCGCATGGAGGTGCCCTGCTGCGGCGGGCTGGAGCGCGCGGCCGTCAAGGCGCTGCAGGACAGCGGCAAGTTCATGCCCTGGCAGGTGGTGACCCTCACCACCGATGGTCATATCAAGGACGATAACGATTAAGGAGGCCCATCAAGCTATGGAATCCATGTTTTGTTTTCAGTGTGAGCAGGTGGCCAAGGGCGGCAGCTGCGGCAATGCCCGGGGCGTCTGCGGCAAGGAGCAGGAGACAGCCCTCCTGCAAGACCAGCTCAGCGGCGCGCTGATCGCGCTGGCGCAGGCCGTCCAGGGCAAGGCCTACGGCCATGATACCACCGATCTGATGCTGGCGGGCCTGTTCACCACCATCACCAATGTCAGCTTTAACAATGACACCCTGCGCCCGCTGATCGAGCGCGTCCGCCAGGAGACAGCCAAGTACGGTCAGGTAGCGGACTATGACATGAATAGCCTGTGGCATGACGCCGACGAGGACAGGCGCTCACTCAAGTCGCTGATACTCTTTGGCCTGCGCGGCATGGCGGCCTATGCCTACCACGCCATGGTGCTGGGCTACCGCGATGAGTCGGTCAATGAGCACTTTTATGAGGCGCAGCGCATGATCGCGCTGGAAAGTGACCATGACAAGCTGCTGGCAGGCGTGCTCAAGGTGGGGGAGATCAACCTCAAGTGCATGGCACTGCTGGACCAAGCCAATACACAGACCTACGGCGACCCGGTGCCCACACAGGTGCCCATGACCGTGGAAAAGGGCCCCTTTATCGTCATCAGCGGGCATGACCTGCACGATCTGCAGTTGCTGCTGGAGCAGACCCAGGGCAAGGGCGTCAATATCTACACCCATGGCGAGATGCTGCCCGCGCACGGCTACCCCAAGCTTAAGGCTTATCCCCATCTGAAGGGCAACTTTGGCACCGCCTGGCAGAACCAGCAAAAGGAGTTCATCGATCTGCCCGCCCCCGTGCTGTTCACCACCAACTGCATCATGCCCGTGCGGGATAACTACGCTGACCGCATCTTCACCACCGAGGTGGTCAGCTATCCGGGCATGACGCATATCGGCCCAGACAAAGACTTTGGCCCCGTCATCGACAAGGCGCTGGCCCTGGGCGGCTATGACAAGGACACCCGCTTTACCGGCATCAACGGCGGTGACAAGCTGACCACAGGCTTTGCGCACAATACGGTGCTGGGTGTGGCACAGACCGTGGTGGACGCGGTCAAGTCAGGCGCGCTCAAGCACATCTTCCTGGTGGGCGGCTGCGACGGCGCCAAGCCCGGCCGCAACTACTACACGGACCTGGTCAAGCAGTCCCCCGACGACAGCATTGTGCTGACCCTGGCCTGCGGCAAGTTCCGCTTCAATGACCTGGATCTGGGCACGCTGGGCGGCCTGCCGCGGCTGCTTGACATGGGTCAATGCAACGATGCCTACTCAGCCATCAAGGTGGCCGTGGCGCTGGCCGAGGCCTTCCAGTGCGAGGTCAACGACCTGCCCCTGCACATCGTGCTGAGCTGGTACGAGCAAAAGGCCGTCTGCGTGCTGCTGACGCTGCTGCACCTGGGCATCCGCAACATCCGCCTGGGCCCGACGCTGCCCGCCTTCGTCAGCCCCAATGTGCTCGACCTGCTGGTCAAGACCTTCAACATCGCCCCCACCACCACCGCGCAGCAGGACCTGGAGGCCATCCTGGCCTGAGGATTCGTCAAGCGCCGATGGCGCGGTTGACAGCCAAAACCGCCCGTGCTATACTGCCTGAGCCTTGAAAACGCTGTGTTTTCAGGCCGCGCGCCCGTAGCGCAGCTGGATAGCGTGTCAGACTCCGACTCTGAAGGCCGTGGGTTCGAATCCCGCCGGGCGTACCATGAAAACCCCTCGCGTTGGCGAGGGGTTTTGCCTGTTGAAGAGAGCACACTGCGCTCAGGGCTTCGGTGGACCAGCGGTCAATGCGGAAGGATTCAGGATGCCCTGGGTGTAGATTTTCATTACCTCATCGACCACATATTCGAGGTCGGCGTCCTTGTCAAAGAAGACATATTTGAGGCCGACGAAGTTGGCGATGCCCATCAGCACATAGGCCAGCACCGTATTGTCCATCTGGGTGATCTCGCCCTCGGCGCGGCCCAGCTGCTGGCGGTAGCGCTGCGCAAAGTCCTCATAGTAGGTGACGAACAGCTCGGGGTTGATGTAGAGCGACTCCCAGATGATGTTGTACATGTGGGGCTGCTTGCGCACCAGCTGCAGGAAGGCCAGCAGGCCTTCCCGCTCCATGTCGTAGCGGGTCTGGCAGTCCTGGGTGGCTTTGGCGATCTGCTTGCGGATGAAGTGCCCATACTGCGTCAGCAGGTGGCAGTAGAGCGAGTACTTGTCGTCAAAGTAGATATAGATGGTGCCGGGAGCCACTTTGGCGCGGGTGGCGATCTCATTCATGCTGGTGTTGTGATAGCCCCGCTTGCCAAAGAGCTGCTCGGCCGCCTTGATGATACGATTCATGGTGACCTGTCCGCGGATAGTCTTGGGTGTGTTGCTCACGTCAATTGCCTTTCATGAAACACTCAACTCAATCATCAACGCTTCGATGTGCCGGTGTTTTTGCGCCTCCGCCTTAGCTCTTTCACTCAGCGTAGCGCCGCTACGCTTCGTTCTTTCGGCTTCGCGGAGCCATCAAAAACCCTCGGCCCATCATCGCGTTTCCTCATTCGTTGAGCCTGATTGATATGACCGCCAGCGCAGCCATCGATAATAATATCACAACTATCGGACAGGAACAAGCCGGGCAATCCATTATTCAAGGCAGTACAATGGGCTGCAGGTGGTTGAAGAAGCCCATCATGATGCTGACGAAGAGGTCGGGGCGCTCGTAGAAGGCGGCGTGGCCGGTGCGGGGCAGCATGACCAGCTCAGCGCCCTGGATGCCCCGCTGCAGCAGCTCCTGCTCCTCCGGCGGGGTGACATGATCCTGCTGCGAGGAGATCAGCAGCACGGGGCAGTCAATCAAGTGCAGCAGGTCACGCACATCGTGGCTTTCGGCCGATCGGGTGAGCCTTTCCATGCGGTCCATGAAGTCCGTGTTGGCAAAGGCGGTGGTGGTCAGCAGCGCCTTGCGCCTGGCCATCCAGTCGGCCCTGCGGTCGTAGAAGTCCGGGCTGTAGATGACCGGGATGGTGGTGTCGTAGTAGGCGACCGGGTTGTACCGGGCCAGGTTCCAGGCCTCGCCGATCTCCTTGAGCCAGGCATTGGTGCGGGCGACGGTATTGGCCAGCAGCATGCGGCTGACGCGCTGGGGCCAGCGCACGCCAAACTGCAGCGCCACCTCGCCGCCATAGCTGGTGCCAAAGAGCGCCACCTTATCAAGCCTCAGATGATCCAGCAGCGCAGCCAGCATACGGGCCTGCAGGCTGATCTCAAAGTTCCCATTCATGGCGTCTGACTGCCCCTGATCCAGCAGATCGACCAGCAGCAGCTGGTTGCCGCCCTGCTGGAAGGCCTCCAGGAAGGGTGTCCAGGAGCGGGTGGACATCATGATGCCGTTGAGCAGCACCAGCGGGCGCCCCTGGCCTACCAGCTCATAATAGACCTGCTTGCCCTCAAAGCTGAAATGGCTCATGGCTGGGCGATGATGCCGTATTCGATGGCCTGACGGCGCAGCTCCTCACGGAACTTGGGGTGCGCGATGCCGATCAGCAGCTCCACGCGCTCGCGGATGCTGGTGCCCCGCAGCCAGGCCACGCCATACTCGGTGACCACATAATCCACATCGTTGCGTG
>CAKTTM010000081.1 GCA_934615145.1 uncultured Clostridia bacterium
GGATAAGGAGTAAGCACATGAAAAAGCCCTTGCTGATGGCCCTGCTGGCGCTGGCCGCCTTTGGTCTGGCCGCCTGTACCCCGGCGCAGCCCAGCCCCACGGTGACGCCGCTGGCCACCGTAGCGCCCCAGACCGCGGCGCCCACCGAGGCCACTGTGGATACCCCGGCAGAGGCCACTGAGGCCCCTGGGGCCCAGGCCGAGGCCCCGGTCGCCCAGTACCGCAAGATCAGCGCCGAGCAGGCCAAGGCTCGCATGGACAGCGGGGATGCCCCCCTGGTCATTGATGTGCGCACGGCTGAAGAGTACGCCGAGGGCCATATCGCGGGCGCTGTGCTGCTGCCGCTGGCCCAGATCGACGAGAGCGTGCAGGAGCTGCTGACCGACAAGGACGCGGAGCTCTTGGTCTACTGCCGCAGCGGCAACCGCAGCCGCGCAGCTGCGCAGCTATTGGTCGACATGGGCTACACCAATGTCCACGACTTTGGCGGCGTCAACGGCTGGCCCTATGGGCTGGTGACGGACTAAGCCAAGTTCCTCAAGGAAACAAGATTTGCCACCTGCGCCATGCGCAGGTGGCTTCTTGCGGTTCTGGCCCTGCTTTGTGTATGATGCGGCTATCAGACATTGGGGAGGACAAGCTATGAACGAGATCCTGCGCAGCCTGCATGAGCGCAAATCGGTGCGCGTATTTGAGCCGCGGCCCATATCGTCCGAGGACAAAGAGCGCATCCTGCTGGCCGCCTGCGCGGCGCCCAGTGCGGGCAATCAGCAGCTCTACACCATCCTGGACATCACCGATCAGGCGCTGCTGGATCAGCTGGCCCTCAGCTGTGACCATCAGCCCTTTATCGCCAGCGCGCCCATGGCGCTGATCTTCTGCGCCGACCAGCAAAAGTGGCTGGATGCCTACCAGGCGGCGGGGGCGCAGCCCCGGCAGCCGGGGCCGGGCGATCTGATGCTGGCGGTGGCCGATGCCTGCATCGCGGCGCAGAACGCCGTCACCGCGGCGCAGAGCCTGGGCATCGGCAGCTGCTATATCGGCGACATCATGGAAAACATTGAGCAGCACCGCCAGATGCTGGCCCTGCCGCCACTGGTCTTTCCGGTGGCTATGCTGGTGTTTGGCTACCCCACGCCCCAGCAGCAGGCGCGGCAAAAGCCCGCGCGCAGCGGGCTTCATCACATCGTGCACCAGAACCAATACCAGCGCATGAACAAGCCGCAGCTAAGCGAGATGCTGCGCCGTGGCAGGCAGGACTGGCAGTTTGACAGCTGGGTGCAGGCCTTTTGTGAGCGCAAGTACAATTCGGACTTCGCCCGCGAGATGAGCCGCTCGGTGGGGAAATATCTGGAGGCCTTTGGCATGCAGGCCAGGCAGTAGGGATCCCGTCTTCAGGCCGTCCCTTTAGGCTTCCAGAGCAGGCCCATCACAATGCCGCAGACGCCGCCCATGATGTGGCCCAATTGCGAGATACTGTCCCGCTGGAAGATGCCGCCAAATAGCTCGCCGCCCAGGTAGATCAAGGCCACCAGGATCAGCGTCAGCGGCACCTTTTTGCCCTGCCCGGCACCAATGGCCGACAGCATGATCAGCATGAAGACAAGGCCGCTGGCGCCCAGCGCCGCGCTGCCGGGTGAGAGCAGCAGATGCGCCAAACCGGTCACCAGCGCGGTGATCAGCAGCATGAGCAGGAAGCGCTTGCTGCCATAGCGCGCCTCCACCAGGGGGCCCAGCACCAGGAAGAGCCCCAAGTTGCCGGCATAATGCGCGAAATCGGCATGCCCCAGCACATGCAAGAAGAGCCTGAGGTAGCTCAGCACATCGCCCGCCGGCGCACGATAGACGCTGAACAGCAGCCGCGTGCTGGCGCCGCCGGTCAGGCCCTGCAATATCAGCGCGATCAAGGCCGCCAGGGCAAAGCCCAGCGTCACAGGCGAGCTCAGCGCCACCCAGCGCCTGGGGTCGACTTTTTGCCACAGCTTGGCCATGCGGGTCACCACCTTTACAAGTCTGCCCCCATGATAGGCGGCGCGCCAGAGGCTGTCAACGCCGGTCACCAGGGCTTGACGGACGCGGCCCGCTGCCTTAGGGTGATGCCAGTGAGGCCGCCTGCATCAAGGCGATCAGTATACAGTACAAGACACAAGGGAGAGCGACAGGATGATCAAGCATCTGGTGCTGGACATGGGCAATGTGCTGCTGAGCTGGGAGCCTGAGGCCTTTGCCCTGCGGGCGGCGGGCAATGAGGCCGACGCCGACATTCTCAACACGGCGCTGTTCGCCTCCCCGCAGTGGCCCCTGCACGACGCCGGGCAGATCACTGAGGAAGAGCTGCGGCTGTCGGCGCGCTCGCGCACACCAGCGCGGCTGCATGCGGCGCTGGACAGATTGATAGATCAGTGGCCCGACTGGATGGCGCCCATCCCCGGCGCCCTGCAGTTCACCCTGCGGGCGCGCGAGGCGGGCCTTGGGCTCTACCTGCTGTCCAACGCCGGCACCCGCTTTCCTCAGGCCCTGCTGGCGCGGGGCATCTACCCGCCCTTTGACGGCATGGTGGTTTCCGCGCATGAGAAGCTGAGCAAGCCTGACCCGCGCCTCTACCAGCGCCTTTGCCAGCGCTTTGCCCTGCAGCCGGAAAGCTGCCTGTTTGTGGACGACATCCTGGTCAATGTGCAGGCGGCGCAGAGCATCGGCATGGCGGCGCATCACTTTGACGGCGACTGGGCCCCAGTGGCGTCCAGGCTGAGGCTCAGCCTGCGATGATGGGATTGATAAGCTCGCCTATCTGAGCGGAGGCGACGGCCACCTTATCCCCGGCCTTGAGCCAGTCTTGCGTCAAAGGCGGCTTGCGCCCCATGATGACGCCCGCGCAGGTGCCCGTGAAGATCAGGTCGCCCGGCCGCAAAGTAAAGAACTGTGAGGCATCGGCGATCTGCGCCGCGATGTCGAATATCATGTGGCTGATGTCGCTTGACTGCCTCAGCTCGCCGTTGATATAGCCCCGAATGTCTAGCGCCTTTTCGTCCACGCTGTCCCGGGTGGCGATCACCGGCCCCAGCGGGCCAAAGGTATCGCAGGCCTTGCCGATGAACCACTGCGAGGAGCGGTTCTGCAGATCGCGGGCCGATATGTCATTGCCAAGCGTGTAGCCAAAGATATGCTCATGCGCCCTCTCCCTGTCGATATAGCGCCCCTCCTTGCCGATCACCACCACGATCTCGGCCTCGGCGTCGTGCTGGCTGGCCGCGCGGCAGAGCCTGACCGGCTGTCGGTGGCCGATGAGGGCGCCTGGCAGCTTGTTAAACCATACCGGCTGCCCCGGCAGCTCCCAGCGGCCGCCCTCCTTGACATGCTCTGCGTAGTTGAGCCCCACACAGAGTATGATCTGGGGCCTGAGCACCGCGGGCGCGTAGCGGATCTCGCTTTCCGCCAGCAGGGGGTGATCCTGCGCTGCCAACGCCGCCAGACGCTCCAGCCCGGCCTGGCCCAGGGCGATCAACTCGTCGGTGCTGCGCGGCAGGTCGGGCGCGATGGCGCTGACATCCAGCACGCCGCCTGGCAATTGCAGCCCTAAGCGCGGCTGATCGTCCAGCCAGAAATTGAGCACTTTCATTGGTCTCTTTCCTCCTGATAGGTTTGCTCGGGCCAGGTGAAGCGCAGCTGCGCGCCCCCGCCCTGCGGGCTGGTCAGTTCAATGCGGATGCCGTGGCGCTGCGCGATCTGCCGGGCGATGGCCAGGCCCAGGCCGCTGCCCTGGCGGTTGTCTGATTGACGCGCGGTGCGAAAACGCTCAAAGACCTGTGCCAGCTCCTCCGCCGGGATGCCCGGCCCCTCGTCACGGATGGTGATCTGCCCAGGCTTCAGGCTGAGCCAGACGCGGCTGCCGGCAGGCGAAAACTTGACCGCGTTGTCCAGCCCAATGAGGAGCATCTGCCGCAACCGCGCGTAGTCACCTGTGAAGGGCTGGGGCTGGGGGCTGATGAAGCGCTCGATGCTGATCTGCTTAGCCTGCGCCAGGCGCTCGGCGCTTTTCAGGGCGTCCAGCGCCACATCCTGCAGCATCAGGGGTGCCTGCTCGATGCTGAAGGCGTCAATCTGCAGCCGGGCCAGCTCCATCAGGTCGTTGACCAGGCGCTGCAGGCCGCGGGTCTCCCCCAGCATTTGCAGATGGTAGTCGTGCACCTTGTCAGGCTCTGTCACCACGCCCTCCGACAGCGCCTCCAGTGAGCCGCGCAGCACCGTGACCGGGGTGCGCAGCTCATGGGCTACTGAGGCCAGGAAGTCCTGCCTGCGCTGCTCCTCCTGCTCGCCCTGCTCCCTGGCCTGCATCAGCCGCAGGCTGAGTTCATCCACGGCGCTGGCCAGCTCACCTATCTCGTCTGGCTGGCTGACCTGCGTGCGGGCGGCATAGTCGCCCTCGGCCAGGCTCAGCGCGGTCTGGCGGATGCGCCTGATGGGGCGGGTAAAGCTGCTGCTGAGGAAGAGCGCCAGCGCGATGGACAGCAGCAGCGCCACGGCCCCCGCGTAGAGCAGCATGCGCTGCGCCTCTTGGGCCGCGGCGTCGATGCCCGCCACCGCGTCGTAGAGCAGCAGCGCGCCCACCACCCGCCCTTCCTGATGGATGGGCACGCCCACCGTCAAGGTGGGGTAGCCCACCAGATCGCTGAAGCCCTCGCTAAAGGGCCGCTGCCCCTCAAAGACCTGGCGCACCAGCTCACCGGCCTCCGGCGGCAGGCTGTCATAACTAAAGCTGCGGCCCATCATCCGCCCGCCGGAGAGCACCTGCAGCTGCTCATCCAGCACCCAGACATTGGGCTGCGTCTGGCTAAGCACGCGCACCGAGGCCTGCAGGCTGCTGCCCTGCCCGCCCGGCCCGCCCATGCCCATGCCGGCTCGCCCGCTACCGCCGATCGCTTCGCTCAGGCCATCCACCATGGTCTGCGCGCGGCTGAGCATCTCCTGCTTCTTGGCCTGCGTCACCGAGCGGCTGATCAGCGAGCGGAAGAGCAGGCTGGACACCAGAGCAAACAGCAGCAGCGCCAAGGCAAAGAAGGCCAGCAGCCGCAGCGTGATCTTAGGCTTCATCGCCCACCACCTCCAGCTTGTAGCCCACGCCCCAGATGGTCTTGATCTCCCAGCCGCGCGGGCCCAGGGCGCCCAGTTTGGCCCGCAGGCGCTTGATGTGGCTGTCCACCGTACGGCTGTCGCCAAAGTAGTCATAGCCCCACAGGCTCTCCAGCAGGTTGTCCCGCGAGAACACCTTGCCCGGATGGCTGGCCATGGTCCAGAGTATCTCGATCTCCTTTTTCGTCAGCTGCAGCGCCTGGCCGCCCACGCGCACGACATAGTTGTCCAGGTCCACCAGCAGGTTGCCGATGCTGATGATCTGCCCCCCGGCCGAGGCCGGTCTGTCGATGCGCCGCAGCACCGCGCGCAGCCGCGCCATCACCTCAGAGGGCGAAAAGGGCTTGACAATATAGTCATCGGCGCCGATATCCAGGCCCATGATGCGCTCAAAATCTTCGCCCCGGGCGGTCACCATGATGATGGGCACGCTGGACTCGGCCCTGATGGCGCGGCAGACGGCAAAGCCATCGAGCTTGGGCATCATCACATCCAGCAGCAGGGCGTCGGGCTTCAAGCTATGAAAGAGGCGCAAGGCCTCCTCGCCATCGCGGGCGATGTGCGCGCTATGCCCTTCTTTTTTGAGATACTCCTGCAGAACCGAGGCGATCTGCGGGTTGTCATCGGCGATGAGTATATGGGCCATGTCTTCCTCCGGGGCACTGCCCCTGTATGTCCTGTCAGCATTATAGCATCTGCGGGCCAGCGCGTCACGCAAGCGGGCGCCCGATCATCTCGGGCGCCCGTTTGGTGCCTGTCCTTTGGTTTACCTGCGGCCGCCGCCGGGGCCTCTCTGGCCGCCAGGGCTCATGCCGGGGCGCGTACCAGGCTGCATCATGCCGGGCCGCATATGGCGCATGCCGGGCTGCATCTGGCGCTGGCCGGGGCCAAAGCCCTGCGGGCGCTCGCCCATGCGATCGCAGACGCCATCATTGTTCTCATCCACATAGTTGGGGCCCTGGCGCTCGCCGGCGCGCTTGCCCTGCATGCGGGCGCGCATGGCCTGGCGGCGGGCCATCATGCCCTGCTGGGCGGTGCCATAGTGGTCGCAGACGCCGTCCTTGTCCTCATCGACAAAGCCGGGGGCCTCGGGGTTCTGTCCCTGGGTCTGGCCGCAGTTGTCACAGACGCCGTCCTGGTTCTCGTCGACATAGTTGGTCTGGGGCTGCTGCATCCAGCGGCCGCGCGGCCCGCCAAAGGCGGGGGCAGGCTGCTCGGGCGTCGCGGGGGCGGCCTCAGCGGCCAGGCCAAGCACCGGCAGCGCCAGGGCAAGCGCCAGGCTGAGAACGATCAGTTTCTTTTTCATCTTCTTCTCTCCTTGAAGTCATTCAGCAATCCCTTGCTGTGACCACATCATAATCAAGAAGCGTGGCGAAATTGTGTCATTGATGGGGAGAGAATGGCACATTTTGTCTTATGCCCAGTCCCTGGTCACCAGCCAGCTGCCCGCCGCCATGATCAGCAGCGCCAGGAAAAAGTGCAGGCCCGGCAGCGACAGGAAGATCAGAAAGCTCAGCGCCACGCCCACAAAGGGCGCGATGGCATAGTAGGCGCTGGTCTTGGCCGCGCCCAGCTCGCGCTGCGCGTAGATGTACAGATAGATGCTCATGCCGTAGGTGACAAAGCCCAGCAGCAGCGACAGCAGCATCAGCCCCAGGGCGGGCAATCGCTCCCCCAGCGCCAGAGCGATCAGCAGCGCCCCCAGGCCGGAAAAGAGGCCCTTGAGGATGACGATCTGCCGGGGATCCTTGCTGGCCATGCGGCGGGTGCAATTGTTCTCAAAGCCCCAGCACAGCGAGGCCAGCAGCACATAGAGCGAGCCCAGGGAAAAGCGCAGGCCGCTTAGATCCTGCAGCGAGAGCACCATCGTGGACAAGGTGACCAGGCCAATGCCCAGCCACAGCCGCCGGGAGACGCGCTCCCGAAAGAACAGCCAGGCCGCCAGCGAGGTGATCACGATCTCAAAGTTATTCAGCAGCGACACGCTGGCCGCGCTGCTGCGCTGGATGCCCATCATCAGCGCGATGGGGGCCGCGATGTCCAGCAATATCATGGCCACAGCATAGGGCAGCTCCTGCCTGGTCAGCGGCTGCTCCTTGGGCGCGCTGCCGCGCAGGCGCTCTATCCCCTGCGCCGCCGCCATGCCAAGGCCCGCGCCCAGGTAGAGAAGCGCTGCCAGCATGGTGGGCGCGACATCTGCGATCAGCAGCTTGGCCAGCGGCGCGTTGAGCGCGTAAAAGACCGCCGCAAGCGCCGCAAAGAGTATGCCCCGCCTGCGGGCCTGATGGCCGGTCATCAGCGGATGATCCGTGCTATGCTCACCGCTCATGCGCGCAGTATCTTCTCCATCGCCCTGCCCTTGGCCAGTTCGTCCACCAGCTTGTCCATCCAGCGGATCTGCTGCATCAGCGGCTCTTCGATATTCTCTACCCGCACACCGCAAACCACGCCGGTGATCATGCCCGTATTGGGGTGCATGCGCGGCGCCTGGGCAAAAAAGGTGCTCAGGTCGGCGCCGCTGTCGATCTGCGCCTGTAAGCCGGCCTGGTCATAGCCGGTCAGCCAGCAGAGCACCTGATCCAGCTCCGCCTGGCTGCGGCCCTTGCGCTCCACCTTTTGCACATAGAGCGGGTAGACGCTGGCAAATGTCATCCGGTAAACGCGGTCAAGCTTGTTCATGTTGGCTCCTTGGTACTGTCAAATCATGTTCGCAACTTGGGACTCCGGTAACCATGTCATGCTGCCTGGTTGTTGAGTGGTACGAG
>CAKTTM010000082.1 GCA_934615145.1 uncultured Clostridia bacterium
GCCTTCTTGTAGCTGGCATGATCACGGTAATGACTGCCCTGAAAGACCTCGCGGCCGTTTTGTAGAAACTGCTCAGGTATCTCTCTGTTGACTGCGTTTTTCATCTTACAAATCCCCCTCGTAGACGCCAGAGGCCTTGGCCAGCTCGATGACGCGCTCGGCGCCGGGCACGAAGGCGATGTCCAGCATCTTGCCATCCAGGGTGAAGACACCGATGCCCTGGGCCGCCTGCTCGCGCACGGTGCGCACGATGCGCTCAGCGTTTAGGATCTCCCGCGCCGTGGGCGTGAATATCTCGTGCACGATGGCGATTTGCCGGGGGCTGATCAGGCTCTTGCCGTCAAAGCCCATCTGCTTGTTCTGGATGACCTCCTGGCGGAAGCCCTCCACATCGTCCACATCGGTAAAGACAGTGTCAAAGCACTGCACGCCGGCAGCGCGCGCGGCGATGAGCATATGCGCCCTGCCGCCCAGCATCTCAATGCCGCCGGGGTTGTAGGCCGTCTGCATGGACTTGCGGTAGTCACCGCCGGAGATAGCCACGCCCAGCATGCGCTCAGGGCAGGCGATGCAGATCTCATAGGCATTGAGGATGCCCAGCGGCGACTCCAAGGCAGCCATCACCAGCGTGCTGCCCGGCTCGCGACCAAACTCTTCTTCCGCGCGCTCGATATGCTCGACCACGGTATTTACATCCTGCGCGGTCTCACACTTGGCGATGCGGATGCCATCGGCCCCGCCCGCCACGGTGACGCGGATATCCTCCTGCCAGTGGGGCGTATCCAGGCCATTGATGCGCACGATGCGCTCCACGCCGCGATAGTCGATGGATTTCAGCGAGTTGTACAGCGAGAAGCGCGCCGCGTCCTTCTGACTTTCGGCCACCGCGTCTTCCAGATCCAGCAGCAGGCAGTCCGGCCCATAGACATAGGCGTCCTTGAGCAGGCCGGGGCGCTGGGCATTGAGGAACATCATCGAGCGGCGCAGCCGCTTTAGGCGCTTCTGCTGGCTCATTTGATCACACCTCCCCAGGGGAAACCATCCTGCTGCTCCGCCGCGCGGAAGGCGGCGCACTCAACGCGGGCTTTCAGCGTGCAGCTGAGCGCCCCCTTGTCCACCACGCGCACCTTGACCCGGCTGACGCCCAGATCCTTCAGTGTCTCTTCCACCGTCTGCCTGATCTGGCGGCCGTACTGAAACTGCACGCTGGAGTGAATGTCAATGACTGTGTCGTGATCCGCCGGCTCCAGCGTCACCTGGGCGTCGGATGACTCCAGGGTGCCGGCCATGGCGGCTTTGATGATTTGCATAGCGCTGTCCTCCTCTGTTGGCTATTGCGCGGGGCTGTCAATAGTATCGCTTGCCTCTACCCTTAACAGGGCACGGCCGATGTTAAGCACCTTCTCGATCTCCGGAAAATGATCAAAGCTGAGTTTTTCAGCTGTTATTGGCGTTTTCAGGCTCACGCCCCGTCCAGCCAGGAATCTGCGCTGGATAAAGACGCTGCATTGGTCTGCGTTGAGGGCTATGGCGATGTCGCCTGGGGTGTAGCGTGCCAGCGCTTCGACCTCCTGCCTGGCAGCGCTGTACTGCGCGCGAGCCTCAGTAGACCACAGCCACAGTATTTGTTGCTGTTCGACTGGATCAGCACGCTTCGTGGGCGCCTGATCAAAAACGGCGTGGGCGAAGTCTCCCAGGTCATAATCAGTATAGAGATCCTCTGAGTAAGCCCGCACCTTCCCTTGATGATCGTTCTCAGGCAGCCGCATACGTATCCAGGCACCTGTCAGGAACTTGGCTTTACCCAGCCCTTCACCTCTCGATGGCGTGGTCACATCCATCAGCTCGACCGCTATGTCACCGACCCTGCCTGTGATGTGGTTGAGGGTCAGCAATCCCTTGTCAGACAGCGGCAGCAGATGGTCCTCCCTGAGGTCTGCCAGCCGATCCTTCGCTCGGGCTTCATAGGTAAAGTCACTTAAGTGACGGGACAGAATGTAGCGGCTGTTTTCGCGTGTGAAGCTCTCGTTAAGGTCCCTGGTCGCCGAGCGAACCATAAACAGATAGAGGATCAGCGCCAGCACGGCCAGTCCAAGCACGATCGTGTACTGCCCTTGGAATATCATCACCACGATGGTCAGCAGCACCACGCTGTGCAGCAGATAGGCAAGACGCGCCCTGGCTCGCTTCTCATTGAGGCCCTTGAGTATGTCGTCCAATGCTCTCCCTCTCAACGACTGATGTGTTTCAAAAGCATGGGAGCCTGCCGTTCCCCAGCAGGCTCTCTGGTTCCGGCTTACTCCTCCACTCCGACGGGTTTTTTCTTCTTTTCAAAGAAGGCCTGGATCAGGGGGAAGAGGAAGAGGATCGCTATAACGATGAGCAATACGAGGGTGATGGGCTTGGCGATGAATACTTCGTGAAGGCTGCCTTGAGCGATAACGATGGCATTGCGCAGGTTCTTCTCCACCATCGGCCCCAGCACAAGGCCTAGCACCAGAGCAGCCATATTGAACTTTGCCTTGCTCAAGGCGAAGCCAAGCACACCCGCGACCACCAGGATCATGATGTCAGTTATGTTGCGGGATGCACTGAAAGCGCCAAGGAAGCATAGCATCAAGATGATAGTGCCCAGCATACTATAGGGAACGCTTAGAATCTTGGCGAAGCCTTTAGCAACATAGAGCGAAATCACAACCATGATGATGTTGGTTACCATCATGCTGGCAAAAGTTGTGTACATATACAGCGGTTGTGTCACCAGCAGCAAGGGCCCCATGTTGACACCTTTGATGGCAAGCGCGGTCAGCATGATGGCGGCCGCATTACCGCCTGGAATGCCCAGTGCCAGCAGGGGCACCATGGCGCCGCCTGTGGCTGCGTTGTTGGCAGCTTCAGCCGCGAT
Source organism: uncultured Clostridia bacterium (assembly GCA_934615145.1). GTDB lineage: Bacteria > Bacillota > Clostridia > Christensenellales > Aristaeellaceae > UBA1038. Next base: position 2,906 of record CAKTTM010000082.1, read on the forward strand.
AACTCCGCGCGGTTCACCTTTGCCGAATACTTCGGGGTTCTTGGAGACCTTGACCTCAATGGCATAGGACAGGAAACTGGCGATAGTAGCACCAGCACCCGGGATGATGCCTACCATCGTGCCAATAGTGGATGCACGTAAGATTGAAAACTTGTACATCCAGATTTCCCCGAGGGTCATCATCTGAGTCTTGGTCTTGATCATCTTCTCGCTATCCAGCGTGTGCCTCTTGTGTAACTGGTTGAGGACTTCAACGACAGCAAACAATCCGGTCATCACGGGGATCATGGGAACGCCCTTAATCAGAGACACGACACCAAAGGTGAATCTGCTGGTGCCATAAATCGGGTCGATACCGACAGTTGCCAGCCAGAGGCCGATTAGTCCTGAAGCCACCGTGCGGACGACATTCTTTTCCCCCAGACTGGTGAGGATGGATAGCCCCAGGAAAGAAACGGCAAACATCTCAGACGGGCCAAAGCGCAGCGCCGCTTTTGCCAAGGGCTGCGTCAGCAAGAACATGGCCAGCGCCGCGAAAGCACCGCCAATCGCGCTGCTGATCAGCGTAATGCCTAGCGCCTTGCCAGCCTTACCTTGCATGGCCATGGGATAACCGTCAAAGGAGGTCACAGCGCTGGAGGGGGTGCCCGGAATGCTGAAGAGTATCGCCGTGATGCTGCCGCCGGTGATGGCGGCGCAATAGACCGCCACCAACAGGGCAATTGCCGGCAAAGGCTCCAGACCGTAACTGAAAGTCATGGCGATGACCACCGCCATGGAAGCGGAGATGCCGGGCAGCGCGCCCATGATGACGCCGGCCACAGTACCAATGAAAATCAACAGAAAATTAGCGGGTGTAAAAACGATACCAAAACCCTGTACCAATAGATCAAACATATCTCTACCTCCTGTAATCGGCAGACATCATCAGCGCAGCAGCGACTCAATCGCCAGCGAGAAATCTCGCAGGAAACCGACGCCACGTGGCAGGATCACGCCAATACCCTTGTAGAAGAGCAGGTAGAGCAAGATCACTGTCACCAAAGAAAACGGTATCAACACCCAGGGCTTTCGCTCACCCAGCAGATAGGCCGAAATAATGCAGAGGATGACAGAGGTCACCAGGAATCCACCGTATTCCAGCAGCAGAGCGTAGGCAAGAATCAGCACGATGCCCCAGGTCAGATTGGAGCTAAATATCTTCTTGGCGCTAATATTCTTTAGACTGTCAAGATTGCGCTGATCCTTTGGTGTCTTGCGCCATATGTTGACCATGTTAAGGATCAGGAAAGCCACCAGCAGTACCAGGATGCCCACCGACCAGGTTCTACCTGACAACTCGCCAGCTTTACCTGCTGGTTGAGTTGCGTAGGCATTCATGATGGAATAGCCAAAGAAAATGGTCAATGCGCCATTGAGCAAGAGTTCAAGCGCCATACCTCCGCCTCCTTAAGGAAAGTACTGCGGCTCCGGGGCGCATCTTATCGCCCCGGATGCCGCGAGAAAGTGTCTAGCTCTATCCGACTTAGATGTAGGGCTTAATCAGGTCGACATACTCCGTCCACAGCTTGGTCGATTCCTCCTGGTTGAAGAAGCCCTCACGGTCGTTGAGACCGTTGAGTTCAACCCACTCCAGCCACTTGGCATCGGTGGACAGCACTTCCTGAATAGCCTTCTCAAAAGCATCGATGGCTGCCTGGGGCGTGCCATCCATGGCCACGATCATGCGCCAGGGGCCAAGTGTGCAGTCATAACCCATGGACAGTGCCGTGGGGATCTCAGGACGCGCGGAAGAGGGCTCGGGAGAAAGAATCACCAGGGGATTGATCAGACCGCCCTTGATGTACTCCTCTGCGTCTGCGATAGAGCCAAGCGTCATGCTGGCGTGGCCGCCAATGACCAGCGAATAGGCCTCGCCACCATCAGCCTGCACCATGGTCACATCGATGTCGGCCGCGTCCAGGAACTGCTTGGCCGAGATGGCGTCAATGCCGGTCACCGACTGCAGGGTCAGCGTCAGCTTGCCAGGATTGGCCTTGGCGTACTCAATCATGCCAGCTGCATCCGAGAAGGGCAGCGAGGGATTGGCAAAAATAACGTTGGAGTCCTGCACAATGTTATGCACTGGGCGAACATCGCCCAAGATATCAAAGGAGGTGCTGCCCCGCAGGCCAGCGATCACATGGGATGGCGTAAACATGGAGAAAGTGTAGCCGTCACGGGGCTGCTGGTTAAAGAACTCCGCGCCAATGACACCCGAGGCGCCTGACACGTTGTTAATGACCACATTGACACCAAGATGCTGCCCCAATTGCGTATTAAAGGCACGCAGAGTGGTGTCAGTACCAGAACCCACGTCAAAGGTGCAAACGATCTCGACATCGCGCTCCCACTTCCACTCGCCTTCAGCGGACACCACGGTCAGGGAAAAGAGCAGGGCCGCAGCCAGAGCGACCAGGATAATCCTCTTAAGATACTTCATGAATGATTCCTCCTATACTATTAGTGGTTCCGGATAACCTGAGCATATTGGTGACAGTGCATCTACCTCCAATCTTTACACAAGCCATCAGGTGACCATCCACCAGTACCATGGTTGCTGTGTTTTTTGGGGATTCGTCGGCCGGATGTTGTTGGGAATAATGTATAGCTTTGCGTATTATAAGTCAAACGAGATTATTGTAATAGATGGCATTAACAAATTCTAATGCGCCCCTTTGAAGGGGTCTTTTCATATTATGCAGCTCTTTGCATAGTCTTCTTCCTTCATATTTAGGGGCAATAACTTGCTCCTCTGCCCCGCAGCGTGTTACACTGTGCAAAATAGCCCGGCGCCAGGATCTTCCAGCCGGGCCTGACAAGCGGGTGATGACAAGTGGATCAACAGGGCGCCAATGACATCATGGCGGTATTGCGTGCGGGCAGCATCACGGGCGCGGCCAAGTCCATGTACATATCGCAGTCCGCCTTAAGCCAGCGCATACGCCGCCTGGAAGAGACGGTGGGCAGTGAGCTGCTCGACCGTGCCAGCCTGCCCATCACGCTGACGCTGGCGGGTGAAAAGTATCTGGAGGCCATGCAGCGCATTGCCGGCATCACCACCACGCTGATCAACGAGCTGCACGAGATACAGGACGAGGCGCGCGGGCGGATGCGCCTTGGCATATCGCTGCAGCGGGGCATGCAGCTGCTGCCCCTGGTGATCCCGCCTTTTGTGAAGATGTATCCGCGTGTGCGCATCGATCTGATGGAGCATGGCTCCAGCGTGCTGGAAAAGCTGGTCAACGAGGGCCTGTGCGATGTGGGGCTGATCACCACCGAGCCCCGCTTCTCAGGGCTTGAATATGATCTGCTGGAGACCGAGGAAGTGGTGCTGATCGCCGCCAAGGCCAGCGAGTTTGCCCAGGCCTACGCCAATTGGGAAGAGATACCGATCTCAGCCGCCCGCGAGGAGCGCTTTGTGGTGCTGCGCAATGGGCACAGCGTGCGCTCGCTGCAGGACGAGCTCTTCCACCGCCATCACATGGAGCCGCCTGTGCTGCTGGAGACCGACAGCCTGGAGGCGGCCAAGCGCCTGGCCGCGGAGGGGGCGGCCCTGATGCTCTGCCCCAGCGTCTATGTGCGCCAGTCGCCCGAGGTGGACAGGCTGGTGCGCCGCTTTAAGATCAAGGACATCGGCTATGAGCGTCACTTCTACTTCTGCCACCGCAAGTCCATGACGCTGCCGCGCTTCATGACCGAATTTCGCGAGCTGGTGCGCAGCAACCTGCGCCACAGCCCACAGGGGCAGCACGAGGCAATATAAGACTTATTGAATGGATAAGGCGGCGGGCTGATTTACAACAGCTCGCCGTATTTTTTGATGTAGAGTCGCTTGGCCACGGTGGCCGACAGCATATACAGCAGCAGGATGGCCGCCAGCCAGGGGAAGTAGTGCAGCGGCAGCGGTGCCATCCCGATGGCCTGGCCGATGCCTGTAAAGGGCAGCAAGGTCATCAGCAGGCAGCCCAGCAGGCCTACGATCAGCACCGGCAGCGAGGCGCGGCTGCATCAGGTAGTCCTCGTCCACATTGTCCCAGGGGATGGTCAGGCAGGTGATGTCATAGACCAGGTTGAGCAGCAGCAGGTGGATGGCCGCCATCGGCAGAAAGGGCAGCAAGGCGCTTGCCACCAGCACGGAGAAGACATTGCCAAAGTTGGAGCTGGCCGTCATCTTGATGTACTTGATCAGGTTGGCGTAGACCTTGCGCCCTTCGATCAGGCCGGGCTCCAGCACCATCAGATCCTTCTTGAGCAGGATGACCTGGGCGGATTCCTTGGCGATGTCCACCGCGTTGTCGACGCTGATGCCCATCGATGCCCATCAGCGCCAGGTTGGGGATGTCCATGGCGTTCTGGCCTTCCTGAGACTCGATGGCCGTGGCGATCTTCTCGATGGGCTCGGACTCGCCCGTCATGGCGCTCTGATTGATGAACAGGTCGGTGGCGCTGAGGATGCGCAGATCGGCCGGCACCATGTCGCCTGCCGCCAGGTGGATGATGTCGCCCACCACCACCTCGTCCATGGGGATCTCCTCCTGGCCCGTGGCCTTGCGGGTGACGGCGATGGTGTTTTCCACCATCTCTGAGAGCTTTTGCGCCGCCCTGTCGCCCCGGTACTCCTGGATGAAGCGCATCAGGGCACTGAGCAGTATCATGGCAAAGATGATGAACACCGTGCTCAGGCTGCGGTGCTGGGCCTCCACCAGGGCATAATCGGTAACAAAGCTGACAGCAGCCAGCACGAACAGAATGCCGGTAAAGGGGCTGACAAAGCTCTTGAGCAGCCTTAAAAAGGCCGACTCCTGCTTGACCCGCGTGATCACA
>CAKTTM010000083.1 GCA_934615145.1 uncultured Clostridia bacterium
TGGGGCGTACCGTGATCGTGCGCGATTTGGACGCCGCCATCCCGCTGTCGCGCAAAGCGCGGCAGGCCTTCAATGTGGTGACGCTGGCGGGCGATGTCATGCGGGCCGGCGGCGCCATGACAGGTGGTACAGCGCAAGGCAGGGGCACCAGCCTGCTGGGCCGGGAGCGCGAGATACTCTGGCTGCGTGAAGAGTTGCTGCGCCTGGAGGCGGCGTTGATCGCGGCTCAGGAGCAGGACAATATCCTGCGCCAGCGCAGTCAGGAGCTGACGGCACAGCTGAAAGACAGCCAGGAAGGGCTGGCTCAGCAGCAGATCGCTCTGGCCCGCGACCAGGAGCGGCTTGGCAACGCGCAGACGGCCAGGGAGGCCAGCGCGCAACGCCTGCAGGCCGTCAGAGAGGCGCAGGCCCAATTGTCCGCCAGCATGGAGGAGATCAACCAGGACCTGCAGGGCATCAGCGTTGAGGCGCAGAGCGCCGCTGTTGACCAGGAGGCCATGGAGCAGCAGACCCTGACGCTGCAGCAGGCAATGCAGGCCAGCAGAAAGGCGGCAGAGGCTCAGCGCGAAGCGCTGGCCGCGGCCCAGGCCAAGCAGAGCGAGCTTAACCACCAGGCGGATATCCTCAGGCGTGATCGCCAGCGCTGGGAGAAGGAGATGCAGGAGCTGCGTCAAGAAGCAGACAGAGCCACAGCCCGCCAGGGCCATGCCAGCACGCAGATTGAGCAGGCTGAGCAGGCCTTGTCGAGGCTGCAGGATGTGAACGCCCAGCGCCATGACGCGCTGAAGGCCAGCCAACAGCACAGTCAGCAGACAGCCGCTCGCCGTGGGCAGACGCAAGCGGCACTCAAGCGCTGCGGCGATGCGCGTGATCAGCTGCACGGCCTGCATCAGCAGGATAGCGACAAGCTGCACCGCAATGAGCTGGTGTACGCGCGCACGGAAAATGAGCTGCAAAGCCTAAGCGAGTACATCATGACCAGCTATGAGCTGACCTACAGCGGGGCTGAAAGCTACCGCGTGGAAGGCAAGTTCGATCTGCCGCAGGCCGAGGTGGAGATCAAGGCCATCAAGGCCCGTATCCGCGAGATGGGCAGCGTGCATGTGGGCGCTGTGGAGGAGTACGCGCAGACCAAGGAGCGCTATGACCAGATGACACTGCAGCGCAATGACGCGCTCAAGGCCCAGGATGATCTGCACAAGCTGATCGATCAGCTGCTCAGCAGCATGGAAAAGCAATTTGTGCAGGAGTTCGCAAAGCTCAACACATTCTTTGGCGAGACCTTCGCCCGCCTGTTTGGCGGTGGCCAGGCAGAGCTGATCCTCTCTGATCCCAGCGCGCCGCTGACCTGCGACATCGATGTCGCGGCGCAGCCGCCCGGCAAGAAGCTGCAGCTATTGAGCCTGCTGTCTGGCGGCGAGAGGGCACTGACGGCCATCGCCATACTCTTTGCCATGCTCAAGCTCAAGCCCACGCCCTTTTGCGTGCTCGATGAGATCGAAGCGGCGCTTGACGAGGCCAACATCACTTACTTTGCCGACTATCTGTCGGAGTACGCGCAGTCCACGCAGTTTATCGTTATCACACACCGCAAGGGCACCATGGAGCGCTGCGACGCGCTGTATGGCGTCGCCATGGAGGAAAAGGGAGTATCCTCCATGGTATCGGTGGATCTGGAGCGCTTCCCCTGAGCGCGGAAGGAGGAATCACATGAGTTTTTTCCAGCGATTGGTACAGGGTCTGAGTAAGACTAGGGGCAACTTCACCAGCAAGGTTGACCAGCTGGTGGAGCAGACCCAGGTCATCGACGACGATTTCTATGAGGAGTTGACCGACATCCTGATATTGGCGGATGTGGGCGTCAAGGCCAGTGACGAGATCATCAGCCTGCTGCGCGACCGGGTGGCCGATCAGCGCATCCGGGACGCCAAGGAGGCGCGCAAGGTCTTCAAAGAGCTGATTGTCGAGCAAATGAAGGTGCCGCGCCCGCCGCTGCAGTGGCCCATGGTCATGATGGTGGTCGGCGTCAACGGCGTGGGCAAGACCACAACAGTGGGCAAGCTGGCGCTGCGCTTTCAGGAGATCAACCGCTCTGTGATGCTGGCTGCGGCCGATACCTTTCGCGCGGCGGCTGATGAGCAGCTGCGCGTCTGGGCAGAGCGCGCCAATGTGCCCATGATCAGCCAGAGCATGGGCAGCGACCCAGCGGCAGTTGTCTTTGACGCGCTGCAGGCGGCCAAGGCGCGCAAGACCGATCTGGTGATCGTCGACACCGCGGGACGCCTACACAACAAGAAAAACCTGATGGATGAGCTGGCCAAGATGCGCCGTATCATCACCAAGGAGCATCCGGAGGCCAGCGTGCGCAGCATGCTGATACTGGACGCGACCACAGGCCAAAACGGCCTGGCCCAGGCCAAGATGTTCAAGGAGTCGGCCGAGATCAACGGGATCATCCTCACCAAGTTAGACGGCACAGCCAAGGGAGGCATCGCCATCGCTATACAGCGTGAGCTGCAAATACCCGTCTGGTATATCGGCGTAGGTGAGGGTATCGACGACCTGCAGGCCTTTGATGCTCAGGAGTTCGTGGACGCGCTCTTCTGATCAATCGCCATCATTGAAAGCACTGAAAAACCCATGCCGCTGTCGACATGGGTTTTTGTGTTTCAATGATAATTCAGATCTTTATGAGCCGACCGGGAAATCGCCCTCGAACAGCACGCGCTGTGTCGCGCCGCCCGCCATGCCGTCCTGCGACAGGCCGTGGTCTGCCTGGAAGCGCTTGACAGCATCAACGGTGCCGATGCCATACTTGCCGTCCACCGTGCCTGTCAGATAGCCCCTGCGCTTGAGTGCCTGCTGCAGGTTGGTCACCAGCACGCCGCTGTCGCCAAAGCGGAGGGTCACATAGTTGCCCGCGGGATCAGGCGTCACATTGCGGTAGTTAAGCACGGGTGTCAGGCCGGGGATGGGGGTCACCTGGGCGCCGGGCGCCGGTGTGAAGATGGTGCTGGCATCAGCGCGCTTGGCGTTGTTGCTGTACAGGCGGCTGAGCGTGCCGTCACCGGCGACGCCATCCACCGTCAGGCCATTGACCATCTGGAAGGCCTTGACCGCGGTCTCAGTCGATACGCCAAAGTCGCCGTCAATGGCGCCTGTGTAGTAGCGCAGATCCTTCAGGCGGCGCTGCAGGTTGCGTACGGCGTCCGAATTCGTCTCGCCCCGGCGTAGCGATACGCCGATGGTGCCGGCAGAGGCCGCAGCCCGTCGGGCATTGCCTGAGTATAGCGAGGTCAGCGTCAGGGGGCCGGCCACGCCGTCAGAGTAGGATGTGTTGCGATTCTGGAAGGCAGTGACTGCGGCCTCCGTGGCACCGTCATAGTGCCCATTGGCCTTGCCGCTCAAATAGCCAAGGTCGATCAGCCGGTTTTGCAGGCGAGTGACCTCGGCACCCCTGTCGCCCAGGCGCAGGTATTGGTCGGTATTGACCCTGGGGGTGGCGGTCGCCCTGGGGGGAACAGCGGTGGGCTTGGGGGTGATGCGGGCGCGCACCGCGCCACCGGCGTTCAATTTGTTCAGCGTATTGCGCCCAGCGATGCCGTCGGCGGTCAGGCCGTTGCGGGCCTGGAAGGCCTTGAGTGCGGCTTCGGTGGTCTGGCCAAAGTCACCATCAACAGCGCCGATGGCATAGCCCAACTCCTTGAGCTTCTGCTGCATGGCGCGTACTTCCTGCCCAGTGCTGCCCAGCTTCAAAATCAGAGGTGTGGGGGATGGCAGCGGGGTTGAGGTAGGAACAGAGGTCGGTATCATGGTGGCTACGCCAAACAGGGTGGGGCTGGGTGTGACCAGGCCACCGGGAATGGCGGTGCCGGGCAGGTTGATGGCGTTGGAACCAAAGGGCACGATTGTGCCCGGGGCCTCTGTGGGCGGCAGCACGATCTCCGGCGTCGCAGTCTGCTGCGGTGGCAGGGTAGACATCATGGGGATATCATCCCAGGGCATATTGCTGGCACTGTAGCCAGCGCCGGTGGTGTCATTGCCGGTATTGTCAGGCTTGGTGACGCAGCCGCTGAGCAGGCTGACTGCCAGCAACAGGCTCAGCAGCGCAATCCATTTGATACTCGCTCTTTGCTTCATAAAGCTTACCATCCTTACGCGGCATAGCCGACACATCGATCCATACATCAAACGAAACACAGGACAGAAACCCTGCATGGCTCCGGCACATCCTGCAACGCTGAGCGCGCAAATGGATATGCGGCGCCCACCTTCCACCTGAGTTGCCTTAGCATACCACAGATTCGTGGCCTCAGGCAATCATTTGCCATACTTTTACAAGTGTTGGCCTCATCCCTGCCGCCATCTTGCGCAGGAAGGGCAAACACAGTATAATATGTTTGCTTGCAGAGCACTACGGATGGTCACGCATGGCAGCCATTGTCCTGAGATGCCGCTGATCGTGAGAGGTATGTACCTCGATTGTCAGCGGCTAAGCTTATCTTGCACAGCCTGCAAGCGCTGGAGATGAAACCAGAAACGGAGTGTATTCAAATGAGTGAAAAACAGCATGAGCATAGCAACAAGACCGTCGTGTCCGCGGAGGGCATGAAGAAGCTTGAGGAGCAGCTGCAGTACCTGAGCACCACACGCCGGGCCGAGGTGGCAGAACAGATCGCCGTCGCCCGCGGCTTTGGCGACCTGAGTGAGAATGCCGAGTACGACGAGGCCAAGAACGAGCAGTCCCGCCTGGAGGCGCAGATCATCGATCTGGAGAACACTATCCGCACGGCCATCATCATCGATGACAGCAATGTATCCACTGATCGTGTCAACATCGGCACCACCGTTAGGGTGCTTGATAAGGACATGGACGAGGAAGCGGAGTATACCATCGTGGGCACCCGGGAGAGCGACCCGATGAACAATAGGATCTCCAACGAGAGCCCGCTGGGTGCCGCCCTGCTTGGCAAGAAAAAGGGCCAGGTGGTCAAAGTGAACGCCCCCAAGGGTGTTATCGAGTTCAAGATCCTTGAGATCCACCGCTAAGCACAGCACGAAGGAGAGCAGGCATGACGGACATCCAAACGACGGCCTCCAGCCAGGATTTTTCTGAGCAGGAGCAGATACGCCGCGACAAGCTGGCCGCCTTGATTGAGCAAGGCAACAGCCCCTATGACAAAACTAGTTATGAGGTGACAGCCACCTCTGCCCAAATCATCAGCGATTATGAGCGCCTGGAGGGCCAGACGGTGGGCATCGCCGGCCGTGTGACCAGCAGGCGCATCATGGGCAAGGCTACCTTTGCCCATCTGCTGGATGGCGCTGGCAACATACAGGTCTATGTCAAGCGCGATGACATCGGCGAGGAAAGCTACGCCGCCTTCAAAAACGGCGATCTGGGCGATGTGATCGGCGTCAAGGGCGTTGTCTTCAAGACCAGGACTGGTGAAGTATCCGTGCATGCGCAGGAGGTCGTGCTGCTGGCCAAGTGCTTAAAGCCCTTGCCTGAAAAGTGGCATGGTCTGCAGGACGCAGACCTGCGCTATCGTCAGCGCTACCTGGACATGATCGTCAATCCCCAGGTGCGCGACACATTCTTAAAGCGTAGCCGCATCATCACAGCCATCCGCTCCTTTATGGATGACCGCGGCTTCCTGGAGGTGGATACGCCCATCCTGCACACGCTGGAGATAGGCGCCGCGGCCCGGCCCTTCCAGACGCATCACAACACGCTGGATATTGATATGTATCTGCGCGTGGAGACGGAGCTCTACCTCAAGCGCCTGATCGTGGGCGGCTTTGACAAGGTCTATGAGATCGGCCGCATCTTCCGCAATGAAGGCATGAGCACCAAGCACAACCCGGAGTTTACCTCCATCGAGCTGTATCAGGCCTATGTGGACTATGAAGAGATGATGCGGCTGGCCGAGGAGATGTTTGCCTTCGTGGCGCGCGATGTCTGCGGCAGTGAGACCGTTAGCTTCCAGGGGCAGGAGGTCCACCTGCAGGCGCCGTGGAAGCGCATCACCATGGCGGATGCCGTCAAGCAGTACTCCGGCATCGATTTCTACAGCTGGCAGAGCGATGAGGAGGCCCGGGCCTGCCTGGACGAGCGCAAGGTGCACTACGAGAAGGGCGCTACCCGTGGCGACTGCCTGGTGCAGCTGTTTGATGAGTATGTAGAGAAGAACCTGATACAGCCCACCTTCATCACCGACTATCCGGTGGAGAACTCGCCTCTGGCCAAGCGCAAGGCGGACAATCCGCGCCTGACAGAACGCTTTGAGATCTTCATCTGCGGTAGCGAATATGGCAACGCCTTCAGCGAGCTCAACGACCCCATCGACCAGAAGGATCGCTTTGAGAAACAGGTGGCGCTGCGCCGCGCCCTTGGCGGCAAGAACGCCCGGGTGGATGAGGACTTTGTCAATGCCCTGGAGTATGGCCTGCCGCCCACCGGGGGCATGGGCATCGGCGTGGATCGCATGATCATGCTGTTGACCGATAGCGCCTCCATACGCGACGTGCTGCTCTTCCCCACGATGAAGCCCATCGATCAGGAAGGCAACAAGGGCTGAGATGAAGCTCAAGACCAAGCTGGATCGCGACAGCCTGCGCAATCACCTGCAGTACAACCTGTGGAAGTACCTGCTGGCGCTTGCGCTGTCCATATTTGTGTGGGATTTCGTCTACGCCTACACCGCCTACCGACCGCCGCAGGACAAGCGCATCGACATCTATATCCAAAGCGCCACCACCACACAGGAGGCCACCAACGCCTACTTTGACGCCATCCGCGAGAAGGCTGTGCCGGATATGGAGCTGGTCAGCAGCGTGCTGCTGATGGGCACCACGCAGACGGATGTTTACGCCGCCCAGCAGCTGACCACCTACATCATGGCCAGCGAGGGCGATCTTTACTTCCTGACCGGCGCTGACTTCAAGCGCTTCGCCTCTCAAGGTGTCTTTGTGGAGCTGGAACCCTTTACGCAGGATGGCCAGCTTGACGCCCAGGGGCTGGACCTGAGAAGCGGCTATGTTGCCATGCAGGAATATGACGCCGATACCGAGAGCATGGTGCAGGTGTCCACGCAGCGGCTATACGGTATCCCTGCCCACGAACTCTACGGCTTCATGACGGAACTTGGCATCGACAATCGGGATCTCTATCTGTGTATGACGGTGTTTAACCAAAATGATGATAATGTGCTAAAGTTCTTGAATGAACTCATTCAGACGACACGGGCGCCCAGACCAGCCTTTCTAGATGCTCCAGGAGGGGCCCAGTGATGCGCTATCAGGCGGTGGTCTTTGATCTGGACGGCACGCTGACGGACTCGGCGCCCGGCATCATGGCCTGCACGCGCTATGCGCTGGCGCAGATGGGCCGCCCCATCCCGGACGACAGTGTGCTGCGCAAATTCCTGGGCCCGCCGCTGGCCGACTCCTTCATGCAGTATTGCGGTATGAGCAAAGAAGAGGCCATCCAAGCGACTGAACATTACCGCGTGCGCTACCATGAGGTGGGTTGGCTGGAAAATCAGCCCTATCCTGGCGTCAGGCAGCTGCTAAAGACCCTGAAGGCAGCGGGCCTGCGGCTTAGCATCGCCACTGGCAAGCCACAGGAGCCCAGCGAAAAGATACTGGATCACTTTGAGCTGAGCCGATACTTTGATAAGATCGTGGGGCCAGACCATAGTGACTATCATGCGCGCAAGCGCGATCTGATTCTGCGCTCCCTGGACGG
>CAKTTM010000084.1 GCA_934615145.1 uncultured Clostridia bacterium
GAGTATGTGTCCCGCGAGCTGACCACCGGTGTGGGCGGCGGCGTCTGCCAATCCAGCACCACCATCTATCAGGCCGCTGTGATGGCAGGCCTCAAGATCACCAGCCGTACCATCCACTCCGACCCAGTCAACTATGCCGATCCTGGCACGGACGCGACGGTGTATTGGAGCGACGGACGCAAGATAGACCTTAAATTCCGCAACAACACCGCCAGCGATATCTATATCACCGCGCATGTGCGCAGCGACCGTGCCAATGCCAAGCGTTTGGTGACGGAGATCAAGATATACGGCGAATCCTTGGGTGAGGGCGTCCGCTATGCCATGAAGCCTGTGGTGACCGAGGTGCTCTATCCTACGGATGAGATCATCTATCAGCGTGACACCAAGATGCAGCATGTGCTGTATAAGGACGAAACCAAGGAAATCGCCAAGGGCAAGAATGGCCAAGTGGTCAAGACCTATCTGCAAAAGTATGTCAACGGCATCCTGGTGGAGGAAGGGCCCAATCCCATCACTACCGATACCTACAGGCCCAGGCAGCCGGTATTCTGGATCGGCACCATGAACAGGCCCAACTGATCAAAACCTGCATGAATAATCTTGCAGGTTCATGCAGGCCGTGTTATAATCGACATATCAACAGAAAGGTGTCGCGTGGGGCAGAACGTGTATTTTTTGTTTGCAAATCCGCAGAAGCCGCAGACCATTCAGGCCGCTGCGCGCCTTGCCCGACTACTTGAGCAGCAGGGGCAGCATGTCCTGCTGGATGCCTGGCTGTATGATGAGCTGCGCCTGGGGCATCCAGCACAGCTGAGCGAACTGGATGGCGGCACCGAGGTGATTGTTTCGCTTGGCGGCGATGGCACACTGCTGCGTACGCTGGCGACAGCCGCCAGACACCAAATTCCCGTGCTGGGCGTTAACATGGGCAGGGTGGGCTTCCTGCTGGAGACCAACGAGGCCGGCCTGGAGCAGGCGCTGGAGCGCATCAGGCTCAAGGACTATTCGCTGGAACAGCGCATGATGCTCTCCTGCCGTGTGGGCGATGGGCCGGAGCATCTGGTGATGAATGATGCGGTGCTCAGCCGGGGCGCCAACCCGTCCAGCATCGTGGTGGATGTCTATGCGGATGATGAGCTGGTCTATGCGACCCATGGTGACGGCGTCATCGTGTCCACGGCCACCGGCTCCACCAGCTATTGTTTGTCCGCAGGCGGGCCGGTGCTGCATCCCAGCCTTGACAACATCGTAGTTCTGCCCATCTGCACCCACAAGGCACAGCAGCTGCCCGTGGTGCTTTCCGGTGAGGTGAGCATCCGGCTGTCCGCCGAATCGGTGCCGGACAGACGCCACCAGGTGGTCTTTGATGGGCAGACCTGTTTTGAACTGCCAGGGCCAGTAACCGTCAGCATCAAGCGCGCAGCGCAAAAGGCCTTGTTTATCCGCCTGGAAAAGCAGCAATTCTTTACCCGCCTCAGACAAAAGCAGACCGAGTGGAGCATGAGATAGCAAAGGAGACTGACCATGAAGAGTGCCAGACAGACCGCCATCCTCAGCCTTGTAGAGCAGCAGGACATCAAAACCCAGGAAGAGCTTGCCCAGAAACTGCGAGAGCGCGGCATCGTGGTGACACAGGCCACCGTATCGCGCGACATCAAGGAGCTGCGTCTGCTCAAGGTGCTGTCTGCCAGCGGCGGCTACAAGTACGCCACGGCCGATCAGGCGGAGCACGGCATCTCCGAGCGCTTTGTGCGCATGTTCGTGGATTCCGTGATTTCCATCAATTACTCGGGCAACATCGTCGTCATCAAGACGCTGGCCGGCTCCGCCAATGTGGCGGGCGAGGCGATCGACAGCATGCGCTGGCCTGAGATCCTGGGCACCCTGTCAGGGGATAACACCATCATGGTGGTCGTGCGCAACGAGGAAGACGCGCCGATGATCGTTGAAAAGTTCCACGAAATCATCAAGTAATTGTCACGGGTCATTGAATCGAGATGCTGAGCCAACTGACCATCCGAAACATCGCGCTGGTGGAGCAGATCACGCTTGGCTTTGCCCGTGGTATGAATGTGCTGACAGGCGAGACGGGCGCTGGCAAGTCCATCATCGTTGACGCCGTCAGCTTCCTGCTGGGCGGCAAGGCTGACAAGGACATCATCCGCGCCGGCAGCGCGCAGGCCTATGTGGAGGGCGTTTTCGAGGTTGCTGACAACCAGGAGGCGCTCATTTTTCTGCGCGACAATGACATGACGCCCGAAGACGGCGAGATCATCCTGGCGCGCGAGCTCAATCAGTCCGGGCGCAACACCTGCCGCATCAATGGCATCGCAGTACCCCTGAGCCTGCTGCGCCAGCTGTCCGCCACGCTGATGGATATCCATGGCCAGCACGAGCATCAGTCGCTTCTGGATGAGAAGCGGCACCTGCGCTTCCTGGATGACTATGGCGGCGAAGCACAGATTTTGAAGCTACAGGCCGTGCGCGAGCGCTTTGAGGCCTGGCATCAGCTGCGCCAGCAGCATGACGAATTGAGCCGGCTCTATGCCAGCAGGCAGGAGCGCTTGATGCTCCTCAGCGCCCAGCAAAAGGAGCTCAAGGCCGCCAAGCTGACACCCGGTGAGGAGGACAGCCTGAAGGAAAAGCTGGAGCGCCAGCGCAACGCCGACAAGATACGCCGCTGGCTGCAGCAGGCCTATGCCTCGCTCTATGACGCCGGGCGGGATGAGGAGGCGGCGCTGTCCCAGCTGCGGACAGCCATGGACGCGCTGGACACCATCAGCGGCTTTGACCCGGTCTTTGAGCAGGCGCGGGCGCGTGTGGAGTCGCTGTACTTTGAGGCAGAAGACATAGGCCTTGATCTGCGCGCGCGGCTGGATGCCCTGGACATGGACGAGGGCAGCCTGCAGGCCACCGCCGAGCGTCTGGATTTGCTCAAGCGCCTGAGCCGTCGCTACGGCATGCCCAGCGATGACTTGATCGAGGCGCTGGAGCGCATTGAAGAGGAGCTTAGTCAGCTTGACACCGCGGAGGAAAGGCTGGACGGCCTGGCCAGGCAGGTGGATCAGGCGCTGGCTGACTATGATAAGGTGGCTGCAGTGCTCAGTCAGTCGCGGCGGGCACTGGCACAGCGCCTGCAGGAGGAGATGGAGAGCCAGTTAGCTGACCTCAACATGGCGGGTACGCGCTTCTATATCGCATTTGATGCCCCGAGGCCAACGCCTGGCTTCCATGGCATTGACCAAATCCGCATGCTGCTGGCGCCCAATCTGGGCGAGGAGGCCAAGCCGCTGTCCAAGATCGCCTCTGGCGGTGAAGCCTCGCGGCTGATGCTGGCGCTCAAATGCATTGCGGCAGAGCGCAGCGGCATCCCGGCCATGATATTCGATGAGATTGACACCGGCATTTCTGGCCGCACCGCCCAGGTGGTCGCGGAGAAGCTATGGGACATCGCGCGCTATCGCCAGGTGCTGTGTGTGACCCACCTGCAGCAGATCGCCGCCATGGCCAGCAGTCACTATCTGGTGGCCAAGCATGAAGAGGGCGGCCGGACACTCACCAGCCTGACAGAACTGGGCGACAGCCAGCGCATCCAGGAGCTTTCCCGGATGATCAGCGGCTTCAGCGAGGACAGCCGCTCCAGCCTGGCCCATGCTGAGCATATGCTGGCGGAGGCAAAGGCCTACCGGGAGAAGTGACCGGGAGTATGGTCTGCTTTTTGTCAGATTGACCTTGCGGGCGAAAACTGACTTACAGCATTTTCGAGGTTGACAGGAAGCGTCTGCTTTGTTATATTGTCTGAGCGCTTTTCACGAAGGCTTGGCGCAAACGTGGAGAGATGGCCGAGTGGTTTATGGCGCCAGTCTTGAAAACTGGTGATGCTGAAAGGCACCGGGGGTTCGAATCCCTCTCTCTCCGCCATCCTGCAATCTGGCTTGGAGAAGTACCCAAGTGGCCGAAGGGGCTCCCCTGCTAAGGGAGTAGTGTGCTAACGCGCAGCCCGGGTTCAAATCCCGGCTTCTCCGCCAACAAGAAACCCTTGAAAACATTGAGTTTTCAAGGGTTTTCTGTATGCTGAGATATGTGAAGCGCTTCATCCCATCATCGCCGCCTTGAGCAAGCTGGCCAAATATGATAAAGTAGTAATCATCCAAGAGAGATATCTGAATCGGCTGTAAAATCAACAGGCGGGATGCCTGCATATCCAAGTGAGGTGTAATATGGATAGAAAGTTCAAAGTGGTCATCATCGGTTTCGCGCATATGCATATCAATGATGTGGGTGCGCAGTTTGCCGCGCATCCACGCATTGATTTGTGCGCCCTGGCCGATACCGTGCCTGCCGTGGCGGAGTCCAAGGTGGCCCCCTACACACGCGAATGGAATGTGGCCTTTGCCAAGAAGAACTTCGGCATCCAGAGAGAATATGAAAGCTACATCGAGATGCTGGAAATAGAGAAGCCCGATCTGGCCATCATCACATCCGAGAATGAGCGGCATGCAGAGATTGTCGAAGCTTGTGCCAAGCGGGGCGTCGGGGCTTGCATTGAAAAGCCCATGGCTTCCAGCCTGGCCCACGCCCTCCGGATGGTGCGGGCATCGCAGCGCTATCAGACGCCGCTGATCGTCAACTGGCCCTCTGTCTGGGATCCCGCATTGCATCAGATGAAGAAGCTCGCCGACGCTGGCCGGATTGGCAGATTGATTGAGTTTAAGGTCCGCAACAATCACACCGGCCCCTTGGGGCCCGGCGCTGCGCACAAGGGCGTGACCGACAAGGCCGAGACCTTATCAAGCGCGGACCTTGCCGCCACATGGTGGCATCAGCATGAACAGGGCGGTGGCGCGATGCTGGATTACTGCTGCTATGGGTGCATGCTCAGCCATTGGTTCTTTGGCGTGCAGGCGACTGCCGCCTTTGGCATACGTGGCAATTTTATCAACCATTGGAGCAATGCCGAAGACAACGCGCTGATGATCGTGAGATTTCCCGAGGCCATGGCCACTGTTGAAGCCAACTGGACCACATACAACGATCTGATTTCGCATGGCCCCATGTTGTTTGGAACCAAGGGGGCGATGACCATTGATGTGGTGGATGGCAGGCGGGTCGTTAAGATCGCGGAGCCTTCAGGAGAATTCACGTATGAGGCAGTGGATGCTCTGCCTGCTCACCTGAAGGACATCGCCAGCGCCTACGTAAGCCATATGGAGGGCATGCCTTTGGATCTTATGCTTCAGCCCGAGTTCAATCTGCGCAGCATGGCCATACTTGACGCCGGCATCCGCTCGTCCAACAGCGGCAAGCTGGAGCTGGTTGGCAACGCTGTCTGGCAGATCGGGTGAATTGTAACCAGGCTTATCACGCAGTAAGGGAGATACTGACAGCATGAAAGCAGCGGTATACTACGGCAAGCACGACTTGAGGCTGGAAGAGCGGCCAATGCCGGAACCAAAGGCGGGGGAAGTGCGCATCAAGGTGGCCTACTGCGGCGTCTGCGGGACGGATCACCATATCTTCCACGGCGACGGCGGCATGACCGATGTGCCGGTGGGCACAGTGATCGGCCACGAGTTTAGCGGCGTGGTGGACAAGGTGGGCAGCGGGGTGACTGACTTTAAGCCAGGCGACCGAGTGAGCGCTGACCCCAACGCCTGGTGCGGTGCCTGCGCCTTCTGCCTGGCAGGCAAGGCACATTTTTGTGAGCACATGAAGGGCTTTGGCACCACTTTCCCTGGCGGCTTTGCCGAGTATCTGGCGATGCCCGCCAGTCAGGTGCATCTGCTGCCTGATAATCTGGATCTGAAGGCCGGCTCTCAGAGCGAGACATTGAGCTGCTGCGTCAATGGCATTGATTTATGCGGCATCCCTGCGGGGGACGAGGTACTGGTCATCGGCGGCGGGCCCATCGGCCTGATGATGCTGCAGCTGGCAAGGCTTGCTGGCGCGGCCAATATCATCGTCAGTGAACTGTCAGCAGACAAGCGTGCCCTGGCGCTCAAACTGGGCGCAGATATCGCGGTCGACCCCAAGGCGCAGGATCTGGCTGATGTACTGCGCCGCCACACCCGCAATGTCGACTGCGTCATCGAGGCGGCGGGCAGCGCCCTGACCCAGTCGCAGGCCATTGAGCTGGCCGGCAAAGGCGCCACCGTAATGCTCTTTGGCCTGGTGGCACCTCAGACTGAGATTAACATCAAGCCCTTTGATATCTTCAAGAAGGAGCTGAAGATCACCTCCTCCTTCATCAACCCCTACACATTTGACCGTGCCATCCGCCTGCTGGCAGGCAGGCGGGTGGTCCTTGATGAGATCATCAGCGATGTCGTTCCACTGGAGAACATCGTCCAAGTCTTCACAGACCCTGCTTATCGCGGCAGGGGAAAGGTGCTCATCAGCATGCAGACAGACCAATAGGGACTGCTGACTCATGAATACCGCAAAAGAACCCCGCCTTGCGGCGGGGCTCTTATCTTACCTTAGCTTAGCTTACTGCGGCTTAGCGGCCGGAGTGACGGGCAAAGCAGTCACGGCAGTAGACGGGACGATCACCACGGGGCTGGAAAGGCACCTGGGTGGTGGCGCCGCACTCGTCGCAGATGACATCATACATCTGACGATCGCTGCCGCCGCGGGCGTTCTGACGGCGGTTGGCACGGCAGCTGGGGCAGCGGCCGGGCTCGTTCTGGAAGCCCTTCTCAGCGTAGAAGGCCTGCTCGGAGCCAGTGAAGGCGAATTCGGCGCCGCACTCGCGGCAGTTCAGGGTCTTGTCGGTATACATGCTATCATGTACCTCCTTTTGTTATGTCCAAACCGATGTGATCTACAGTTGGCTCCGTGGTTTTCTCACATCAGTTACCTGAGGACACAACCGGGAGGGACACCTGATACCCCTTGGCTTGGCACCGAAGACAATATATCATGTTTTTCCAGCTTTGCAAAGCATTTTTTGAATTTTTCGTGAATTTCTCTGTACTTGATCCAGATTGACCCCTTTTGTGGCCATTGGCTGGCGGGCTCCCTGTTGTGATAGGCGGGCACGCACGGGCAACAATGCGCCATCTGTGGCCTTCGTTTCATGAAAATGCATCGACAAATCTTGCACATCAAGGCTTGACATGGTATGATGCATGGGCAAACACAATAAGGGCGGGAAGAATGGCGCACCTTGGGAGGGATCGGCATGATACCTGTGCATGTGTTCTTGATCGGTATGGCAGGCAGCGGCAAGACCAGCCTGGGCAAGAAGCTGGCCGCTCAGCTTGATTTACCCTTTTTGGATACCGATGAGCGTGTAGGGGAAATGATGGGCATGGCGCCGTCTGAGGTCTATGTCCGATTTGGCGAGGACTTTTTTCACAACGCTGAGACCGGTGTGCTGATCGAGCTGGTCGATGAGCTGCCCTGTGTTGTGTCCACCGGTGGTGGTCTGCCCCTGGTCAAAGAGAATGTGCAGCTGATGCAGAACCATGGCATCATCATCCTGATTGACAGACCGTTGGATCAGATACTTTCCGATATCCGCACACAGTCGCGGCCGAGCCTGGGTGCGGGCGGCCACGAGGAGGTCATTCACGAGTACAATCAGCGCATTGGCTTTTACCGCGCCTGCGCAGACTATACCCTTGAAAACGATCATGGCTTCCTGGTTGGCGCCCAGGGTCTGGCGACGCTGGTTGGCGATATTTTCGCGCCGCAGCTACAGTAGTTTTCACCTGAATTGTTACATGGCGG
>CAKTTM010000085.1 GCA_934615145.1 uncultured Clostridia bacterium
AGAAGTTAAGCCCTTCAGCGCCGATGGTACTTGGCGGGAGACTGCCCGGGAGAGTAGGTCGCCGCCGGATTCCAAACTGCCCTTCACCGCAAGGTGGAGGGCTTTTTTGTAGAAGGAGTGAAAGCGCGGCATGGGCAAGGCAACAAAGGGGATGAAGCAGGTAGTCAAGCAAATACTCAGCCTGCTGCCCTTCATGGTGGCCGGCGGCCTGGTGGGCAACTTTGGTATGGACTATTTAGGGACATCCGCCATTGGGCAGGCCATCATGCGGCGGCCTGCGCTGGGGATCGGGGCCCTGCTCTTGTCCTTATACCTGGCCTTCTTCATACAGGTGATTGCCCATGAGGCCGGGCACATGGTCTTTGGGCTGTTGACGGGCTATGGCTTCTCCTCCTTTCGCGTGGGCAGCCTGACCTGGGTGAAGATGGATGATCGCATTCGCTTGAAGCGCCTGGGGCTGGCGGGCACGGGCGGGCAATGCCTGATGACGCCGCCTGAGCTGAAGGATGGCCGCTATCCTGTGATGCTTTACAACCTGGGCGGTTCGCTGATGAACCTGCTGCTGGCAGGTCTCTGCGGCCTGCTTTTGCTGCTGCGCCCAAATCCCTATGTTGCAGCATTTCTGGCGATCACCGCCTTGCTGGGGCTGCTGCTGGGCCTGCTCAACGGTATTCCGATCAAGACCAAGCTGGTCAACAACGATGGGCACAACGCGCTGATGCTGACCAAGGACGCCACGGCGCGCCAGGTGTTCTGGCAGGTGCTGGCCATCAACGAGCAGCAGGTCAAGGGCCTGCGGCTCAAGGAGATGCCGGGCGATTGGTTTGAGCTGCCGGACGAAAAGCAGCTGCAGAATGGCGTGACCGCGCTGGCGGCCATCACGCATTGCCAGCGGCTGTTGGATGAGGGTCAGTTTCAGCAGGCGGATATGCAGATGGCGCGCATTTTGCAGATCAAGAGCGGCTTGGTGGGGCTCAACCGCCAGCTGATGCAGGCGGACAGGCTGTATTGCCTGGCAATCGCGGGCGGCGGGGCTGAGGGCGCGCAGGCCATGATGACTAAAGAGTATCTGCGCTTTGTAAAGGCCATGAAGCGCTATCCCGCGGTGCTGCGCACGCAGTATGCCCTGGCCCTGCTGTGCGACAAGGATCAGGCGCGGGCGGAGCAGCTGCTCGCCGCCTTTGACAAACAGGCACAGCGCCATCCCAACCCTGCCGAGATCGCCTGTGAGCGCGCGCTGATCGCCATCGCGCAGGCGCGCGCCCAAGGCTGAAGCGCCTGTCGCCACTGCCCCATCGGGGGCTTTTTTTAATGGGAGAAAACCAGACAAAAACAATCGGGTATACTATTAGAACGGGCGATGAGGCCTGTCAACGATTATCCGGAGGTAAACATGACCAGCAAGAAGACACTGCGCATCTTGGTGCCCATACTCATCGTGGCGGTGGTGGCGGGCATCTGGCTATACAAGGACCATCAGGACAAGCAGGAGGCGGCCCGTCAGCTGGTGACGGCGGGGGATCCGGCCTTTGTGCTGCAGGAGCGCAGTTTTGACCTGGCGGCCTATCAGGCGCATCAATTGCCGCTGATACTGCACTTTGGCGCGGACGACTGCCCGCCCTGCCAGGAGATGCGCCCGGCGCTGGAAGCCACGCACCAGAAGACCATCGGCAAGGCGGTGATCAAGTACTTTGATGTGTGGAAGCAGCCGGAGCTGGGCGGGGACTACCCCATCCGCGTGGTGCCCACACAGGTCTTCATACTGCCAGATGGCAAGCCCTATGTGCCCAGCGCCGCCGTGGAGGAAAGCGGGCTGCAGTTCCAGATCTATGAGCATCGCGACACCGGCGAGCACGCGCTGACGGTCCACGAGGGGATGCTGGATGAGGCAGAGTTTCAGATGATACTTAACGACATGGGGCTGGCCGCGTGACGGCCTGGCTCAATGACTTAAGCGCGGCGCTCACGCAAAACCTGTGGCTGGGGCCGCTGATTGCATTGGCGGCCGGGCTGCTGACCTCGCTGATGCCCTGCTCGCTGTCCTCCGTGCCGCTCGTGATCGGCTATGTGGGCAGCGCCGCGGGCCAGGACAGCGACAAGCGCAAGGCGCTGAAACTTTCTCTCACCTTTGCCTTGGGCCTGACGCTGGCCTTTGTGGCCCTGGGCCTGCTGGCGGCGCTGGCCGGGCGGCTGATGGGCGGCATGACGCGCTGGTGGTACCTGGCGCTGGGCGTCCTGATGATACTGATGGCGCTGCAGACCTGGGAGCTGTTTGAGATCATTCCGTCGAGCTACCTGGTCTCGCGCTCCAAACGGCGGGGCTATCTGGGCGCCTTCCTGGCGGGCACGCTGGGCGGGCTCTTTTCCAGCCCCTGCTCCACGCCCGTGCTGATCGCCCTGCTGGCCATGGTGGCGGGCGAGGGCCAGCTGCTGCGCGGCGTCTTGCTGCTGCTGCTCTACGCGGCGGGGCACAGCGCGCTGTCGGTGGTGGCGGGCACCTCTGCCGGCTTTGCCCAGCGGCTGACACGTGACCCCAAGTACGGCCGCCTGAGCCAAGTGCTGCGCATCGTGCTGGGCAGCCTGATCCTGCTGATGGGCTTCTACCTGCTCTACCTGGCCTTTTGATCAGAGCAGCTCCGTGTTGATCTCATAGAGCTCGGCCTCCGTCAGGCCCTCTACAAAGTCATGCACCGACTGCTGGATGCTGTCGGCCTGCTGGCTGCCAAAGCACAGCGCCGCCAGCGTCAGCTCAAAGAGCGTATGGACGCCCTGCTCGCCGCTTTCCACCACGGACAGATTGAACTGCGCCCGCAGGCGGCTGCTCAGCCGCTTGACCTCGCTGCGCCTATCCTTGAGCGAGCGGCACCAGGGCGCGCGAAAGCGCAAAGTCAAAAGCATCACCTGGGGCTGATTGTCCATGCTCTGCTCCTTTCAGGGCCGTTTCACAGCGGGCTCCGCGTGGTATACTATGCCTGACCGAGGGCGAGATATGCCGCGGTCATCAACACTAGTAAAGGATGAACGCGCAATGTCAACGCTCACGCTCTATCACTTTGAAGGCTGCCCGGCCTGCGGGCATGCCAAGGAATGGATCAAGGAACTGCAGGCGGAAAAGCCCGAGCTCAGCGCCGTCAAGGTGGAGCAGGTGGATGTCTACAAGACCCCTGGCTTCAGGCCGCCGGCCCCCTTTCAGTACGTGCCCACCTTTTTCCTGGGCAAGCAAAAGCTGCTGGAAGGCGCTGTGACCAAGGACAAGATCGAGCAGATGCTGCGCCAGACGCTGGAAAGCTAAGCCGCCCTCTGCATACATACCCCTCCGCCATGCACCACGCGGAGGGGTTTTCCTTTGCCCCTTTCATCCCCCTTTAATCCCAGCGGGCGTAGCTGGCCTCCACCGCGCAGGCCAGGTGATCGGGGTCCACGCGCTGGGAGCCATCGCCCCTGGCGCCGAAAAAATGCACGCAGAAGTGGCCCACCATGTCGTTGTTGGGGATGACCTCCCAGCCGTGGGGCTTGCCATTCATGGAGGCGGCGATGATCTGCCCCTGATAATTGAGCAGTATCGGCCGCCTGCCCCAGGCCCAGACGCCGCCGTAGGCCGCCTTCATGAGCGCAGTGTCTTCCGGCGTCAGCGGCTCGGCGTCCAAATGGCTGACGCCCATGATGCGTACGCAGCTAAACTGGATGCCCGTGCGCACATCGCGGATGATGAATTCCGCGCCGATGGGGACCATATCGCTGCCGCCGCCATACCAATAGGGCCGCAGGGTATCGCCGATCTCAGGCGGGGGCGGGGTGAAGAGCAGGCGCAAGGTCTCCCTATCCGCAGCGCCGCTTTGCTTGAGGCCGAGAGCCGCCTGAAAGGCGCTGAGCGCCTGCGAAGTTTGTTCGTCAAAGACGCCGTCCGCTGCCTTGCTCAGCAAGCCCTGATCCATCAGTGCCTGCTGCGTTTGCAGCACGTGGCGGCCGCGCTGGCCGCGGCGGCTTGGCGCTGGGATGTCCTGCGCCATGGCAGCCCCCGTCAGCAGCCAGAGCGCCATCATCAGGCCCAGCAGGCGCCTCATGGCGGGCCCGCCAGACCGGCGTCAAACCAGAGGGGGTTTAAGGACTCCGCCTGGTAGACGATCAGCGGCATATCGTCCTTGTCGATCAGGCAGGCGATGGTGGCCGTCTGCTCGCCGCCCACATAGAGGCTGCGCAGGCCCTGGGTGTCGTTAATCAAAAAGTGGTGGCGGTACTCGCTGCCACTGCGGCTGACGAAGCGAAAATCCTCGCTTTGTATCGGCGCGCGCTCGCCGGGCGCTGACAGCGCCTTGACCCGCAGGGAGACGATGTACCACTCCTGCGTGCGGGGCGCGCTGATGTTGTAGTTGCTCATGGCCTTGGCCTTCTTCTGCGCCGCGCTGCCGCGGCTGAGCTCCAGCAGCTGGATCTCAAAGTTGGCGTAGCCCGACCAGTAGGAGCTCTCATAGTGCGCGATGACCCCCAGCGGCACAGGGTCCTGCCGGGTGCCGGCGTAGGGCGGCGCCGCCAGCGGACTGACCATTGCCTGCTCACGAATGATCAGCTGGGCATCCACCAGCCCGGCGCCGCTTGAGAGCGGGTCAGAGGTGTCGAGCGCATGCAGGCCGAGGAAGAGGCCGTAGGCCCTGACGCTGTCGCCAGGCAGCAGGCGGGGTTCATCCGGCTTGGGCTGGTAGCTCAGGCGGAAGACACGCTCAGGGTATCCGGTCAGCGAGAGGAAATAGTGCAGGGCTTCACCATCCGGCTGGATGGCGAAGAGCTCGCCGCTGAGCCTTATCTTTTCATTCAAATGCGCTTCGGGCTGGCGCAGCTGGCTTTCACCGCCGCCGATCTCGTAATAGCCCTCGGCATCCGGCAGCCGCAGCTGGCGGATGCGCTGGTCGGCGGCCAGTTTGAGGCTCTCCAGCTGCTCCAGGCTCAGCCCCTTGAGATCCGGCGGCGAGGCAGCCTGCGCGGGCAGCGCCAGCAGCAGGATCAGGCAGCATATCAGCAATCTTTTCAATCGATTTCGCTCCTTCAAAGGGTCGGGCGGGGAGCATGTCGGTCAGCCTCAGTGTAGGGCATGGGGCAGAGGCTGTCAACGCACCGTGCGTTGACCCGGCGGCGCAAAGCAAGTAAGATGGTGGCAGCAAGCGGGCGGATATAGCGCCGGAAGGAGCAGACAGATGATGGAACAGATCACCCAGCAGGCCGCACAGGCGGTCAGCGAGCTGCTGGCCCAGGCCAAGCTGCGGCCAGGGCAGCTGCTGGTCATCGGCTGCTCCAGCAGCGAGATGGTGGGCCTGCGGATCGGGCGCCACAGCAGCCTGGAGGCGGCGCAGGCCGCCTACGCCGGCATCGCGCCGGTGCTGAAGGCGGCTGGCATCCGCCTGGCCGCCCAGTGCTGCGAGCATTTGAACCGGGCGCTGATCGTGGAGCGGGAGACCGCCGAGGCCCTTCACTATGAGATCGTCAACTGCCTGCCCCGCGTCAACGCCGGTGGCGCCTTCGCGCTGACGGTCTATGAGCAGATGAAGGAGGCCGTGGCGGTGGAGCGCATAGAGGCGGACGCCGGGCTCGACATAGGCGGCACGCTGATCGGCATGCACTTGAAGGCCGTCGCCGTGCCCGTGCGGCTGAGCCTGAGCCAGATCGGCGAGGCCAACATACTCTGCGCCCGCACGCGGCCCAAGTACATCGGCGGCCCCCGCGCCGGCCACCTGGAGATGTGATATGACGCCAGACAAGGCAATGATGGCAGACAATGTGGCCCATATCCGTGACAGCATAGCGCGTGCCGCGCAGGCCGCCGGGCGGGCGCCAGAGGCCGTGCTGCTCTGCGCCGTCTGCAAGGGGCAAAGCGATGAGGCCGTGCGGCTGAGCGCGGCGCTTGATATCGACTGCCTGGGCGAGAATCGCGCGCAGGAGATGCTGGGCCACCACGCGGCCGGCGCCTATCTGGACAGGCCCTGCCACTTCATCGGCCACCTGCAGACCAACAAGGTGCGCCAGGTGGTGGGCAGGGCGGCGCTGATACAGAGCGTGGACAGCCTACGCCTGCTGCAGGCCATTGACCGCGAGGCCGGCCGCCAGGGCCTGACGCAGGAGATATTGATACAGCTCAACATCGGCGACGAGGACAGCAAGACCGGCGCCCCGGTGGCCGACCTGTGGCCGCTGCTCGAGGCGGCATTGCAATCAGACAACTTAAGGCTGCGGGGCCTGATGGCCATCCCGCCGCTGGCGCTGGATCCGGAGCAGAGCCGCCCCTATTTTGCCCGGATGCGCGCGCTGTACGAGGATGTCAAGGCGAAAGGTGCGGGCGGTCCGGCCTTTGACACATTGTCCATGGGCATGACGGACAGCTACGAGGTGGCCATCCAGGAGGGCGCCAGCCTGGTGCGGGTGGGACGCGGCATCTTTGGCGAGCGGGGATAGCCCGCGCGGGTAGAATCCTTCCATACTACCATCAACAGCGCGCGAACGCGCGGGAAGGACGACAGCATGGAGGATATCCGGCACATCAATGCCATCAGCCTCTATGTGGCTGATATTGCCCGCAGTGAGGCATTTTACCAGAGCATATTCGGCGCCAGGGTGGACCGCGTGTGCGAGGACAACATCGTCGTGCACTTTGGCGGCCTGTTGTTGAACCTTCTGCAGATGAGCCTGGCCTACGCGCCCACGGACCCGGGCCGCGGGCCGCTGCCGCTGGAGCTCAATATCTGGGTGGACAGGGTGGACGAGGTCTATGAGGCGCTGACAAAGCGCGGCGCCAGCTTCTTGGCGCCGCCGACCGATCAGCCCTGGGGCATGCGCAACATCACGCTCTTTGACCCGGATGGTCACCGCTTTGAGTTCGCGCAGCAGATAAGCTAATTACATTTAGGGAAGGTCATCGGCCAGCAGCAGGCCGGAGCGGGAGAGCTCGGGCACCGTACAGCTGGCCGAATTGAAGCAACAGGGCCGCCTGTCGCCCTGGCTGAGCTTGGAGCAGGCCACCCCGATGCGCTTTGAGCGCGTGGCGGGGCTGGCCGTGGCGCGTATCCAGCGCAGCCACTCCCAGCGTGCCTTGGTGGTCAGGCCCTGCCAGACGGATGCCAGGCCCGCATCGGCAAGGCCAGACTGGATATCCTGCGGCAGCTCCGGCTCGGGCCAGTCATCCAGCGGGCTGAGCGATAGGCTCAGGGCTTCAACTGTTGGTATGTCGTCCGGCAGTTCAAACCAATGGCCGCCCTGGCCGTCAGGCTCCAGGGGCAGAATCAGCTCACCATCCGGCAGGCTGATACTCGCCATCACCATGCCGCGGGAGGGCAGCTGGGCGCTGGCTTCAGCGGGCAGGCGGACGATGCGCCGGCCGCGCAGAAGGGACACAGGGGCAGAGAATGCGATGCTCATGGCTGCTCCTTTCGGGCAATACTTTCTTCACACAATATACCCGCGGCAAGGCCCGCGCCGATGAGGGCGCGGGCCTGATAATATTCCAAATATGCTTAGTTCAGGGCCGCCGTGGCCTTGAGCAGGGCCTGCCTCAGCGGCGCGTCCAGTATGCTCAGCGCCCTTTGCTCTATCCACGCCGGGATACCGTAGGCCGCCTCCGCGATGCTGCCGGTGATGGCTGCCAGCGTATCGCTGTCGCCGCCCAGGGAAATGGCATTGTGGATGGCGTCTTCAAAGTCATGGCTC
>CAKTTM010000086.1 GCA_934615145.1 uncultured Clostridia bacterium
ACCTCATGTCGGCCAAACGCGGTACCAAGTTGATCCTCCTGGCGCTCTGCCTGAGCCTGCTGATGCCCATCGGCTCGCAGGCGGCCTATGCCACCATCCGGCCGGGTGACAGCGGGCCGCAGGTGGTAGCGCTGCAGCAGGCGCTCAATGCCCTGGGCTATCCGGTCAACGCCGATGGCAAGTATGGCATGCAGACGGTGGGCGCGGTGGCCACCTTTCAGGACAGGCAGCGCCTGACGCAGGACGGCATCGCGGGCAACCAGACCTTGAGCGTTCTATACCGCCTGGCGCCGCAGTACGCGCCGGGCCCGGCGCAGCCCGTCTACCCCGGCTATCCGGTCAACCCAGTTTATCCCACACAGGCCCCTGTCAATGAGCGCTATGAGCTGGGCAGCTTTGGCCCAGCTGTCTCCACGCTGCAGACCAGGCTGATGGCTCTTGGCTACACGCCAGGCCGCACGGACGGCGTCTATGATGTGGGCACCCGCAGTGCCGTGGTGCTCTTCCAGCAGCGCAATGGCCTGGGCGCCGACGGCATCGCGGGCAGCCAGACCCTGCAGCGGCTCTATGGCGCCAGCGCCGTGCCCGCCCAGGGGGTGGTGACCGCCGCCCCGCAGTTTACTCCCGCGCCCAGCACCAGTGACAAGTATCAGCTGGGAGATATCGCCACCGGCGTGGCCAGCCTGCAAAGTCGTCTGCTGGCCCTGGGCTATGCGCCGGGGCGTGCCGACGGTGTCTTTGATGCGCCGACCCAGACCGCTGTGCAGAGCTTCCAGCTGCGCAATGGCCTCAGCGCCGACGGCATCGCGGGCGCGCTGACGCTGCTGAAACTCTATGACACCAGCGCCGTGCCCGCCCAGGGCGCTGTCACCACCGCCCCGCAGGTGACGCCCGTGCCCAGCACCGGCGAGAAGTACCAGCCAGGCGACCACTCCACAGGGGTAGCCAACCTGCAGGTGCGCCTGAAGGACCTGGGCTACAACGCACAGCGGACTGACGGCGTCTATGACAACAACACACAGGCCGCGGTCATGGTCTTCCAGCAGAAGAATGGGCTGGCCACCGACGGCATCGCCGGGCCCGCCACGCTGACCAGACTCTATTCGCCGCTTGCCATCCCGGCCAGCGGTGCCACGCCCATCACCGCCACCGCCACGCCGGTGCCCGGCTTCCCCGGCGAGCGCTATGAGCTGGGCAACACTGGCACAGGCGTTGCCAACCTGCAGGTGCGCCTGCTGGCTCTGGGCTACAACCCGCTGCGCACCGACGGCGTCTTTGATGTCAACACCCGCAGCGCCGTGATCGTCTTCCAGCAGAAAAATGGCCTGTTTGCCGACGGCATCGCGGGCTCGCTGACGCTGCAGCGGCTCTACGCGGCAGACGCTATCCCCAATACTGGCTTTGTCACCGCTACGCCACTGCCCACCCAGCCGCCTGTGCTGCCGCCGCTTGACGGCAGCGGCAAGGCCAAGGTGACCACCGGCAATTCGGGCGGCCTCTACCTGCGCAGCGCGCCCACGACGGGCAAGAACAATGTGCTGGCCACCATGCCAAATGGCAGCGTGGTCACGGTGCTGGAGCGCGGCTTCAACTGGTCACGCCTGCGCTATGGCACCACCGATGGCTACGCGATGAGCAAGTTCCTCACCTTTGACGCCACGCCTGTGGTCACGCTGCCGCCGGGCGCCACGGCCACGCCGCCGCCCATCACGCCGGCCGAGGGCACCGCCACCGTCTACACGCAAAACCGCGGCAGCCTCAAGTTCCGCTCCAGCCCCAGCGCGCTTAACGACAGCAATGTCATTGCCAACCTGCCCTTTGGCACCACCGTGCAGGTCAAGGTGCGCGGCTCTGACTGGACACAGGTCAACTACGCCGGCCGCGACGGCTGGCTGATGAGCCGCTACCTCAGCTTCGCACCCGGTCAGGTGGTCATCAACCCCAGCCCGGTGCCCAGCGTGACGGCCACACCGGCCCCCAGCGGCCCGGCGGTGGGCACAGCGCTGGTCAGACCCGCTAACGGCGGCAGCCTGCGCATGCGCTCCAGTGCCACATCCACGCAGAACAATGTCATCATGAACATCCCCTACGGCGCGCTGGTCACGGTGCTCAGCCGCGGAGCGGAGTGGACACAGGTGCGCTACAACGCCAAGGACGGCTATGTGATGAGCAGCTTCCTGCAGTTCTCCTCCGTCCAGCCGGTGGTCACCCCGGCGCCGGTTACTGCGGCGCCCCAGCCCACCGCGGTGCCCGAGGGCCGCGCCGGCACCGCGGTCATCAAGACACCCAACGGCCGCAGCGTCAACTTCCGCTCCTCGCCTGAGCTCAAGAGCGATCAGAACCTGATCACCACCATCAAAAATGGCGAGACCGTCAGCGTCCTGAGCTACGGCGCCACCTGGTCCTCCGTGCAGCACGGCGGCAAACAGGGCTATATCATGAGCAGCATGCTCAGCTTCACGCCGGCCGCCGTCACCGCCGCCCCCACCGCTGCGCCCACGCCGACCGCCTCACCACAGGCGGCGGCGCCCACCCAGGTACCCCAGAACGCTTCCATCTTCCCGCGAACGCTCCGAGCAGGAGACCAGGGGGAGGATGTGAGCCTGCTGCAAAGCAGGCTCTCCCAACTGAGCTATGCCGTGAGTGAGACCGGCAGCTATGACGACAGCACGCTGGCGGCGGTGCGCGCCTTCCAGCGGGAGAATGGGTTGAATGTAGATGGCGCCTTTGGCAGCAACACCGCCCAGGCCCTGATGAGCAGCAATGCCAAAGCCAGCCCCGTCAAGCCCCCGGACTACCCCTCGCTGCGCATGGGCGACAAGGATGACGCCCGCGGTCAGGTCAGCCAGCTGCAGCGCGCGCTGTCGGCTCTGGGCTATGCCTTGAGCGTGGACGGCAGCTATGGCAACAAGACCCACGCCGCGGTGGTGGCCTTCCAAACACAAAACAGCCTGACCATCTCAGGCATCGCTGACGACGCCACGCAGCGCAGCCTGTACTCAGGCGCTGCCAAGCCTGCCCCGGCAGCCACCCCCAAGGTGGACCTGACGGGCGCGGTCTCCGCCGGCCCCAAGGCCAGCGAGGTCAAGCTGCTGGACTGGTACAGCGAGGTCAAGCCCAGCATCAAGGGCGGCCAGACCGCCCAGGTGCACGACCCCAAGACGGGCATCAACTTTGACCTGCAGTACTACTCCCTGGGCGCTCACGCTGACAGCGAGCCCAAGTCGCTGCGCGATACCCAGCTGATGAACGAAGCCTTTGGCGATGCCAGCTGGGATACCCGCCCCGTCTATGTCAAGCTGCCCAGCGGCGACTGGACGCTGGCCACCATGCACAACAACCCCCACCTCTTTGGCAATGTCAAGGACAATGGCTTTGGCGGCCACCTGTGCGTGCACTTCAAGCGCGATCTGGAGGAGACCAAAAAGGCCGACCCCAATTACGGCATGCAAAACCAGCTGGCCATCCGCAGCGCCTGGGAGAAACTGACGGGGCAGACGGTGCAGTAGGCTCTCCATCAAGAAGCGCTCCTTTATCCCTGCGGCAGCATGCCTCAGGGATATTTTTCTGCAGATTTCTTACCCTTGATGCAGACTTTCGCCGCCTATCTGCATCTATAGGGTGAATCGATTCAATCCCGGAAGGAAGGAACATGTCTGAGGAGAAACATCGCCGCGACGAATGGTTCGTGGCCAGCCTGCAGGCGTATCGTCAGGCTATGTACCGCACGGCGCTGTCGATGCTGCGCCGCAGCGCGGAGGCGGAGGACGCTGTCTCCACCGCCACCATCAACAGCTATGCCCGTCTGCCCTACCTGTGCGAGCCGGAGCGGATAGGCCCCTACCTGCTGCGCGCCACCGTCAATGCCTGCTACAGCCAGCTCAGGCGCCGCAAGCGGTATGACGCCGCCACACCTGAAGTCATCAACCACCTGGCCACATCAGCGCCAGAGACCCCGCTGTGGGTCTATCTGGAGACGCTGAGCCCCAAGGTGCGCGTCGCGCTGCAGCTGCGCTATGGCGAAAACCTGCCGCTCAAAGAGGTCTGCCGCATCCTGGGCCTGCCCAAGGGCACTGTGTCTGCGCGCATCAGCCGGGGGCTGCACATCCTGCGCCAAGAGATGGAGGAACAAGCATGAATACTGATAATGACTGGCAGCGCCTGTTTGAACAGGCCAATGCCAGCCCGCCGCCGGGCTTTGAAACGCGGCATGACCAGCTGCTGCAGCGCCTGACCACGCAGGCCAAGCGGCAAGGCTTAAGACGCCTGCCCCTCAAGGCCCTGATCGCCCTGATGCTGGCGCTGGTGGCCGTGGGGGCGCTGGCGGCGGGCAACATACTGGGACTGGGTGACTTCTTCCAGCGGAGCATGCAGGGCAATCACCTAAAGCCTGAGCGCCTGACGGTCTTTGAGCAGCAAGCCACACCGCTTAATGTGAAGCTGGCGGACATCAACATCACCCTGCATGAGCTGATCGCCGACGGCAGATGGGCCTATGCCTCGGTGATGGCGGAGCCGCTGGACAAGGGGCTGCTGCTGGTGCCCTTTGGCATCAGCAATGAGCGTCCCTTGGGCCTGAGCGATGGCGAGACGTACAACAGCTACCTCGAATACGCGCAGGCAAAGCAACTGAAATTGGTTGATCTGAGCGTCTATTTGGAGAGCGAGGCGCTGACCGGGGATTACTTCATGGATCAGGCCTATGATGAGCAGGGCAGTCAGCCAGGATGGTCAGGCGCCAATCGATCACAGCTACCCGCTCCAGCTGCAGGTGCGTGACCAGGCCCCCGCCCGCGTCTACCCGGCCCAGCTGCCCGTGGGCGAAAGCGGCATCACCTTGCTGGAGGCGCGGCTGACGCAGACGGCGCTGTGCACTTATCTGGACATCACGCAGTCGGGCGGCGAGCCCCTGCACGCCGACCTGATGCGGGGCTGCGAAGCCTGGCCGCGCGGGCTGTCCATCGATGTCAACGGCTATGAGATGGACAAACTGCCCGACATGATCGACATACGCCTTGAGCATCCCGCCACCGGGCAGAGCTGGGATATCAAGGGGCTCAAAGGGCAATAGCAGGCCCTGAAAGGAAACACATGAAGGATAAACTGATGCTCAGGCGCCTGAGCGCCTGCCTACTGCTGGCGATATGCCTGTTAAGCCAGGCCACCGCGCAGGCCACCACGCTCAAACTCATTTTACAGATGAAGGCTCGGAGCAGTTCAAGCGCGATCACCCGGATGTCCGCTTCAAGGCACTCAATGTCAGCGAGGACGGCGAGAGCACGGCACTGTACTACCGCAACACCTATGAGTGGAGCGCCGCCGTGATCACAGGCAGCTTTGAGGCCGATGTCTTTAGCGTCTCCAACATGGCCTATGACTGGCGGGCGCTGGCGGACAAAGGCTTCTGCGCCGACCTGTCGGGCAGCGCCATCATACGCGAGGCGGTGGGGCGGATGCACCCATCGATACAAAGCGAGCTGATGCGCAGGGAGCAGATACTGGGCATCCCCACCAGCATACAGTTTGACTTTCTGCTGGTGGATGATATCGGCTGGGCAGAAGCAGGCTATGGCGAGAGCGATGTGCCCAAGACCTTCACAGCGCTGCTTGACTTTCTGGAGGGATGGGTACAGCGGCAGGAGCGTGACCCGCAGCCCGATATCGGCGTCATCGCCAGCTGGGCTGAAGAGGTCTATGGCCCGAGCAGCTATATCGACTGGCTCAGCCAGCTGCTTCTGGACAGCTACATCATGCAGCAGCAACACGCCAAGGAGCCGCTGAGCTTTGAGGGTGAGCATCTGCCACTGCTGCTGGAGCGCGTCAAGCAAGTAGGCGCCGCCATCTACCGGATCGAGCCGCAGGTCACTGGCCCCAAACAGCTGATCGCCACCTCCTTTGGCCCAGGCTTCATGTGGCCGGGCCGGGTCAGCCAGCGGCTGATCAGCCCGCGGCTAAACGAGGATCAGCCCCAGCTGCTGCCCTGCACCATGCACATCATGGCCGTCTACGGCAGAAGCCGGCGGCAGCCGCTTGCCACCCAGCTGGTGGAAGACTTCCTCACCCAACGGCGCTGGTTCATTCCCCTCTATCCAGAATATTTCTACACGGACGGCCAACCGGTCAAGAACCCCAGATACGCCGAAAGCCTGGCACACTGGACCGCCAAAGCCGCGGAGGCCAAAGCACGCCTGGCCTCGCCTGACTTGAGCCTGGGCGACCGCAACCAGGCGCAGGAGGAGCTGGCAAGGTTTGAGGGCTATCTTGAAGACACCAAGGCCCGCGAGTACAGCCTCTCACCCGAACAGCTGCAAGACTACAAGTCCCTGGCCCCACATCTGAGCTTCCCCATGGCCAGCCCCTATGTGACCTGGACGGACACCGGGCAAAACTATGAGACGCTGCGCAAGCGCTTTGTTGCGGGCAACCTCTCCGCCTCAGACT
The DNA here is from genome assembly GCA_934615145.1 of uncultured Clostridia bacterium. Lineage (GTDB taxonomy): Bacteria > Bacillota > Clostridia > Christensenellales > Aristaeellaceae > UBA1038. The sequence goes on from CAKTTM010000086.1 coordinate 6,442, forward strand.
TCATGCAGGCACTGCGCCAAATGGCACGCCTGGTCATCCTGGAGGAAGGCAACTAAGCCCCCAAACGATCATCCCCTCGGCCTGATGACCGAGGGGATGATTCAACTATTCGGGCTTATCCCTGGGAGGTTCGGAGGGCCGAAGTTCCGCAAGCTCAATCGTCGCACCATTTCGCTCGTAGGCACTCGCTCGTGTTGCTCGTTTCGCTTGAGGTCTCCGCTTGCCTGCTTCCGCCACAGGCAGCGGCAAGCTACGACCCCTCTGAGCAACAATCCGCCCCAGCGACAGGCAAACGGCCCATCGTGCCCACCCGGCGGAAAAGGTTCCGCAGAACCTTTTTCGACGCGCGCGTCAGCGCACTACACCGCCCCCTGCGCCATCATCGCCTCCGCCACCTTCTTAAAGCCCGTGATGTTGGCGCCCATCACATAGTCCTGCGGCGCGCCGTAGGTCTCGGCGGCCAGCGAGATATCGCGGAAGATATCGCACATGATGCCGCGCAGCTTGTTGTCCACCTCTTCAAAGGTCCAGCTCAGGCGCTGGCTGTTCTGGCTCATTTCCAGGGCGCTGACCGCCACACCGCCGGCGTTGGCGGCCTTGCCGGGGGCAAAAAGCACACCCGCCTGCTGGATGACGGCCACCGCCTCCAGGGTCAGCGGCATGTTGGCGCCCTCGGCCACCGCCTTGACGCCGTTTTTGACAAGCAATTCCGCGTCTTCTTTGCGCAGTTCGTTCTGTGTGGCGCAGGGCAGGGCGATGTCGCAGGGGATCTCCCAGACACGGCCGCCGGGCATGAAGCTGCCGCCTTCCACCCGCTGCGCGTACTCCTCGATGCGGCCGCGCTCCACTTCCTTGATCTGCTTGATCACATCCAGCCGGATGCCCCGCGGGTCGTGCACATAGCCAGAAGAATCGCTCATGGCGATCACTTGCGCGCCCATCTGCAGCGCCTTTTCGGCGGCATAGATGGCCACATTGCCAGAGCCTGATATCACCACGCGCTGGCCCACCGGGCTCATGTCGTGCTTTGCCATCATGGCCTCCAGCAGGTAGCACAGGCCGTAGCCTGTGGCCTGCTTGCGGCCAAGGGAGCCGCCGTAGCTCAAGCCCTTGCCGGTCAGCACGCCCTCATAGAGGCCCGTGATGCGCTTGTACTGGCCGTAGAGGTAGCCGATTTCCCGCGCGCCGACCCCGATGTCGCCG
>CAKTTM010000087.1 GCA_934615145.1 uncultured Clostridia bacterium
GGTTTTGATGACATCGTGATTTCGCTCAAGGCCAGTGATGTCAGGCTGATGGTGGAGACCTATCGCCTGGCGGACAGGCGCTTTGACTATCCTTTGCACCTGGGCGTGACGGAGGCAGGTCTGCCCGGTCAGGGCACGATTAAGTCCGCCATTGGCCTGGGGGCACTGCTGCTGGATGGTATTGGCAGCACGGTGCGCGTATCCCTCACCGGTTCGCCCCTGCCCGAGCCGCAGGCAGCCATAGACATACTGCGCGCGCTGGGCCTGCGGGGCGGACTGCAGTTGATCTCCTGCCCCACCTGCGGCCGCACCCAGGTGGATGTGGAGCGCATCGCCCGCGAGGTGGAAAAGCGCGGCCAGCACATCACCGAGCCTGTCAAGGTGGCCGTGATGGGCTGCGTGGTCAACGGGCCAGGCGAAGCCAAGGAGGCCGATATCGCCTACTGCGGCGGCAAGGACGCGGGCGCGCTGTATGTGGACGGCGTCTTCCGGCGCAAGGTGGGGGAGAACGCCGCCGATGAGATCATGGCTGAGGTAGAGGCCTATTTAGTAAGGCGCAGACAGGGGGAGCAGGCGTGAGCTATGACGAGCTGCTGGCCCGCATTGGCGCTGATCTGCCTGCCCTGCGAGACCGGCTGACGCTGGAGCGCGTGCACTATGATGCCGCGCAGGGCGCAGCCCAGGTGTCATTCCTCAGCGATGTGCTGGTGGATGAGCAGGCCTATTTATCGCTCAAGAGAATACTCCAGCAAATATTCCCCAGCATGCGCATGTCACTGCGCGTGGCCTCGCCTGCCCTGCAGGAGCACTTTATCGCAAAGCCCGAGGCCTATAAGGCGCTGCTGTGCAGCATCCTTTCCCGAGCACATCCGGCGGCGGTCAGCTGGATTCCCGAGATCATCTTCAAGACTGAACAGCGCGCCCTGGTGCTGGAGCTGCCTGACGCCTTCTCGATGGAGTACTTCAAAAAGCGGGAGGCTGACAGACTGCTGGCGACCGCGATCTATGACATTTTCCGCCTGGAAGTGCCCATGGTGATGCGGCTGCGGGATGATGTGGAGAACCGCCTGGCACGTATACAGGCAGACAGGGAGGCCGAGCAGGCGCAGCGCGAGCAGCTGATCGACGAGCAGAAGGCACAGCCACGCGAGAAGCCCAAGCTGAAGAAACCAAAGTCACTCCGGCTCAAGGGCAGCGCCATCGCCGAGCCTCCCGTGCCCATGCGCGGGCTGACAGAGCTGTCCGGCCGCGTGACGCTGGCCGGGCAGGTCATCAGCGTGGACAGGCGCGACATCCCAGGCAAAGAGATGGTGCTGCTGAGCTTTGTGCTCAGCGACTTCACCGACTCCATGCGCTGCAAGATCTTCCTGCGCTATCGCAACAACCGCTTCAAGCAGGAGGGTGAGCCGCTGCCGCTGACGGCGGAAGAGATTGCGGCAGTCGAGCAGGTGGTGGCACAAGTCAAGGTAGGCCGCGGGCTTAAGGTGCGCGGCACCTGCCAGCAGGATAGCTTTGACCGCACGCTGGTGCTGATGGTGCAGGACATACAGCTGCATGAGGTGCCGCAAAGGGAAGATACGGCCGAACTCAAGCGCATCGAGCTGCACGCGCACACGCAGATGAGTGCGATGGACGGCATCGTCTCCGCCAGCGACTTGATCGCGCGCGCCGCGCAGTGGGGACATGAGGCGATTGCCATCACCGATCATGGCGTGGTGCAGGCCTATCCTGAAGCCTTTCAGGCAGCCAGTAAGCACAAGGTCAAGCTGATCCCCGGCATGGAAGCCTATATGATCGACCGGGAGCCCATCGTCAGGCACGCGATAGATCTAAGCCTGGACGAACCCATTGTGGTGCTTGACTTTGAGACCACGGGGCTAAACACCAGACAGGACCGCATCATCGAGATCGGCGCGGTCAAGCTGCAGCAAGGCCGTATCATCGACAGCTTTTCGATGCTGGTGGATCCCGGTTTTCCGCTGCCGCCCGTCATCACGCAGATTACACAGATCACCGACGCCATGTTGATAGGCCAGGAGAAGGCCGACGCCGCCCTGCCAAAGCTGATGGCTTTTATTGGTGACAGCCCGCTGGCCGCGCATAACGCCAGCTTTGACATCGCCATACTGGACAGCGAGCTCAAGCGCCTTCAGCAGAGCTACCGCCCTGTACAGATCGATACCCTCTTCTTTGCGCAGAAGCTCTATCCCCAGCTCAAGCGCTTCCGGCTGGCCACTGTCTGCAAGTTCCTGGGCGTATCCCTCAAGAACGCGCATCGCGCCGTGCACGATGCCACCGCCACTGCCCAGATATTGGCCATCATGCTGGACGCCGCCAGAGAGCGGGGCGCGCAGACCCTGAAGGACATCGACAGGCTGGTGACCGGCTACACCCGCAGCATCGATCGCCATGTGGTACTGCTGGCGACCAGTCAGCTGGGCCTGCAGAACATCAACAAGCTGGTCACCCTCTCGCACCTTGAGCACTTTCACTATGTGCCAAAGGTGCCCCGCGAAAGCATTGAGGAGCTGAGAGAAGGGATATTGGTAGGCTCCGCCTGCTCGGAGGGTGAGCTGTATCAAGCGCTTTTGGCTGGTGCGGGTAAGGAGCGGCTGGAAGAGATCGCGCGCTTCTATGATTACCTGGAGGTGCAGCCCCATGAGAACAATCTGCACCTGATCAGGAAAGGCCTGGTCAAGGATGAACAGGCGCTGATGGATATCAACCGCAAGATCATCGAGATTGGCGAGGCACTGGGCATCTCGGTGGTCGCCACAGGCGACGCGCATTTCCTGGAGCCAGAGGACAAGCAGTTCAGGGCCATCCTGCACCACAGCCAGCGGCGCGACATCGCTAAGGATATGCCCGCGATGCACTTTCGTACGACGCAGGAGATGCTGGACGCCTTTGATTATCTGCCGCCTGATAAGGCTGAGCAGCTGGTCATTCACAACCCGAAGCAGATACTGGAGCAGGTGGGCAGCATTGGCTTATATCCACAGCATCCACAAGGCTTGACCACTTTCTCGCCCGTCTGGGAAGGCGCAGAGGACGATGTCCGCCGCATGGCCACCGACAGGGCGCACGCGCTCTACGGCGATGTGCTGCCGGAGATCGTCGATAAGCGGCTTAAGAAAGAGCTCAGCGCCATCATCGGCTATGGCTATGCCACGCTTTACAGCATCGCCAACAAACTGGTCAGCAAGTCGCTGGCCGATGGCTATCTGGTCGGCAGCCGCGGCTCGGTGGGCTCATCCCTGGTGGCAACCCTGTGCAATATCACCGAGGTCAACCCACTGCCGCCGCACTATCGCTGCCAGCAGTGCAGAACGGTTCATTTTGATGTGCCCGAGGCCTTTACGGTGGGCGTTGACCTGCCTGATCTGGCCTGTTCCGCCTGCGGGCAGATGATGATCAAGGATGGCTTTGACATCCCCTTTGAAGTCTTTCTGGGCTTCAAGGGCGATAAGGTGCCCGATATCGACCTCAACTTTTCAGGCGACTATCAGGCGACTGCCCACCAGTATGTGGAGGAGCTCTTTGGCAAGGGCTTTGTCTTCCGCGCGGGCACCATCGGCACCCTGCAGGAGAAGACCGCCTATGGATTGGTGCTCAAGTACATGGAGGATAACGAGCTGCAGCTGTCTGACGCCGAAAAGACAAGGCTGGCCCTGGGCTGCATGGGGGTCAAGCGCACCACCGGCCAGCATCCCGGCGGCATCGTGGTGCTGCCCAAGGAGTATGACATCACGCAGTTTACCGCCGTGCAGCACCCGGCCGATGACGACAGCAGCGGGATCATCACCACCCACTATGACTTCCGCTCCATGCACGACATACTGGTCAAACTGGACATCCTGGGCCATGATGACCCGACCATGATCCACATGATGGAGCGCCTGACAGGCATTGCCTATGATCAGATACCGCTGGACGACAAGAAAGCCATGTCGCTTTTCCTCTCACCTGAGGCGCTGGGGCTCCAGCCTGAGGACATTGACTGCGCCACCGGTACGCTGGGCGTGCCGGAGTTTGGCACCCCCTTCGTGCGCCAGATGCTAGCCGATACCCAGCCCACCACGATGGAGGAATTGATACGCCTGTCCGGCCTGTCACACGGCACCAATGTCTGGCTTGGCAACGCCAAAGACCTGATCGCTTCGCAGACTGCCACGCTGCGCCAGTGCATCTGCACGCGCGACGACATCATGAATTCGCTGATCGAGCGGGGCGTGCCGGACAAGATAGCCTTTGACACCATGGAGAATGTGCGCAAGGGCAAGGGGCTCAGGCCGGAGATGGAAGCGGCCATGCGTGAGCATGGGGTAGAGGACTGGTTTATCGACAGCTGTAACAAGATCGCCTACATGTTCCCCAAGGGGCATGCGGTGGCCTATGTGACGATGGCGCTGCGCGTGGCCTGGTTTAAGGTCTATCATCCGCTGGCATACTACGCCGCCTACTTTACCATACGTTCTGCCGGCTTCAACGCCGCCACCATGCTCAAGCCCAAGGAGTATATCCGCAGCCGCCTGCAGGAGCTAAGAGACACAGATCCCAAGGATTTGTCGGGCGCTCAGAAGGATGAGATCGTAGCACTGGAGCTGGTGCTGGAGATGCTGGCGCGCGGCTATAGTTTCCTGCAGCCCGATTTGTACAAGAGCGCGGTCAGCGAGTTCCTGATCGAGGGTGAGGCGCTGCGCGTGCCCTTCACGTCGCTCAGCGGCTTTGGCGAATCGGCCGCGCAAAGCATTGTGGAGGTGCGGGAAGAGGCCTTCTACTCCATCGAGGATCTCAAGCGCCGCACCAAGGTCACCACCAGCGGCATCGACATGCTGCGCGACGCGGGTGCCCTGCAGGGATTGTCCGACAGCAACCAGGTCGACTTTTTCAGCTTTATCTGATAATAGCTTGCATTTGGCTTGCCAAGCCTGATTTGGTATGCTATACTTTGCATGTTCTGGACTACGCGAATGAAAGAAGGGTTTGACGAAGAGTGGGAGTTGCGGGGAGGAGAGGTCGGTGCGTCAGTCACAGAGCTTTTCTTCCCGTAACAGGAGCCCGCTTTTTGTGCTGTTAAAACATGGCAAAGAGTAAGGGAAAACCTGATATCCTGCAGCTGTGCGGCAAGCTGGCTGAGGAGCTGGGTTACGAGCTGGTGGATGCCGGCTATGAGAAGGAGCCAAGCGGGCTCTATCTGCGGGTCTATCTGGACCGTGAGGGCGGCGTGACCCTGGAGGACTGTGAGCGCTATCACCGCAGGCTGCACCCATTGGTGGAGATGCTGGAGTATGACTTTCTGGAGGTCTCCTCGCCCGGCATAGATCGCCCCATCCGCAGGCCGGATGACGCCAGGAAGGCCATCGGCAGCCAGGTGGAAGTCAAGCTGTTCAAGCCCCTGGAGGGTAGCAAGCACTTCACCGGCTCCTTCCAGGGCCTGGACGAGGCCGGTTACCACTTGACAGTACAAGGGCGGGACTTGGTCTTCCCCGCCGCAAGCGTCGCACTGGCGCGCAAAACCATCGACCTGGACGAGGCCTTCTCAGAACACGATCAGGAGGATCAGCATGAACAATCAGAAAGTTGACTTGATGGACGCCATCGCCACTTTGGCGCGCGAAAAGGACATCAACGAAGCCGTATTGGTCGACACCATTGAGGAGGCGCTGAAGGTTGCCTATCGGCGTAACAATAAGCAGGCGGGCGCCGCGCTCAACCTGAGCGTGCACCTCACCCGCAAGGAAGGCGCCAAGGTCTATGCCCGCAAGGTCGTCAGCGAGGAGATCGAAGATCCCCAGACGCAGATCACCTTGCCTGAGGCACAGGCCATCCGCTCCAGCTACCAGTATGGCGACATCGTGGAAATCGATGTCACCCCGGCTGACTTTGGCCGCGTGGCGGCACAGACAGCCAAGCAAATGCTGGTGCAGCGCATTCGCGAGGCCGAGCGCGGCAAGATCTATGACGAGTACATCGAGAAGGAAAACGAGATACTCACCGCCATCGTGCAGCGTGTGGAGCCCAAGGCCGTCTATGTGGAGCTGGGCCGCACCGAGGGCGTGATGGAGAGCAGCGAGTTCATGCCGGGCGAGGAATACCGGGACGACGACCATATCAAGGTCTATGTGCTCAAGGTGCATCGCTCCGGCCCGGAAAGCAGCCGCAACCCCCAGGTCTATGTCAGCCGCATCCATCCTGGCCTGGTCAAACGCCTGTTTGAGATGGAAGTGCCGGAGATCGCAACGGGCCTTGTGCAGATCAAGTCCATCGCCCGCGAGGCAGGCAGCCGCACCAAGATCGCCGTCCATTCGGTAGAGCCCATGATCGACCCGGTCGGCGCCTGCGTCGGCCCCCGCGGTTCGCGCGTTGAGAATGTGGTCAAGGAGCTCAAGAACGAGAAGATCGACATCATCAAGTGGTCTGCTGACCCCGCGGAGTTTGTGGCCAACGCGCTCAACCCCGCCCATGTGGTCAGCGTATTCATCTCCGAGGGTGAGAAGATTTGCCGCGTGGTGGTGCCCGACACCCAGCTGTCGCTGGCCATTGGCAAGGAGGGTCAAAATGCCCGCCTGGCCGCCAAGCTGACCGGCTGGAAGATAGACATCAAGTCTGAGACCCAGGTGGCGGAGCTGATGCGCGAGCAGGGCATCGACGCCGAAGACATCCCGCTGGAGAACGAGCCCTATCTGGACGAGGGCTACGATCACGAGCTGGATAATCCCTACATCATCCCCGGCGACATGGAGCCCTAAGGGCAGGAGCGCATGGTCAAGAAAGTACCGCTGCGGATGTGCGTTGGCTGCCGCGAGATGAAACCCAAGAAGGAGCTGCTGCGCATCGTGCGCTCGCCTGAGGGCGAGATCAGCATCGACTTGACAGGCAAGCGCTCTGGCCGCGGGGCCTATGTATGCCAGCAGGAGAGCTGCCTGATGCGAGCCATCAAGCAGCGACAGCTGGACAGGGCGCTGGAGACCACTATTGGACCAGAGATCACCCAGCAGCTAAAGGACAGGCTGGCTCAGCTGCCTGCCACACCCAGCGATGGCTGACAAGGCCATCCCAGGCCTGTTGGGCCTGGCGACCAGGGCAGGGCAGCTGCTGACAGGTGCCGACCGTGCGGCTGAGATGGCCAGGCGCGGAGAGGCCAAGCTGATCCTGGTGGATGAGGCAGCAAGCGACAACACACGCAAGCGTCTGAGTGACAGCATGCAAGCCCATCAGGTGCCCTGCCTGATATTGCAGGAGGATCTGCTGGGCAGGGCGATCGGCAAGCCGGGCATCATGGCCGTCGCCATGACGACAGGCGGCATCACGCAAAGGGTATTACAGCTCTGCCAGGGGCAGACACACACAGCACTAAAGGCAACACGCGGAGGAACAGGGTCGAATGACGAAGGTTAGGCTGAAAGAAGTCTCCAAGGAACTCAATCAGAAGGCGGGGGTCATCCTCGCCGAAACAGAGCGCCTGAAGCGCAATACGGACAT
>CAKTTM010000088.1 GCA_934615145.1 uncultured Clostridia bacterium
ATCCCCAGACCCCACCTTTGGCTTGAGTTAAACCTCTATTGCGTGCTTGACCCGCTCATGCTCCTCCGAGCGCTTGGCATTGTTGAACCGATCCGTCGTGCCCACCAGATAACCCGTGATCCTCCTGATCCGCTCAAACTGATGCTCTTCTTCACCCCTGCCGCACTGCGGGCAGCTATCCCCAATGATCCCGTTATACCCGCACACCGGATCCCTGTCCACCGGGTGGTTAATACTGCCATAGCCCACGCCCGTCGCCTGCATGTGGCGCACGATCTTTTCAAAGGCCTCCAGGTTCTGCAGCGGGTCGCCATCCATCTCCACATAGGTGATGTGCCCTGCGTTGGTCAGCGCGTGATAGGGCGCCTCCAGGCTGATCTTCTCAAAGGCGCTCACGGGGAAATACACCGGGATATGGAAGGAGTTGGTGTAGTAATCCCTGTCGGTGATCCCCTCGATCACGCCAAAGCGCTCCCTGTCCATCCGCACAAAGCGCCCGCTCAGGCCCTCGGCAGGTGTGGCAATCAGCGTATAGTTCAGCCCCGTCTCCTGCGTCTTCTTGTCCAGGTAGCTGCGCATGAAGCCCACAATCTCCAGCCCCAGGTTCTGGCTCTCCGGGCTTTCACCATGGTGCTTGCCGCGCAGCGCCTTCAAGGTCTCCGCCAGGCCGATGAAGCCAAAGCTCAGCGTGCCGTGCTTTAATACCTCGCGCACCTCGTCGTCCCAGGCGAGCTTCTCCGAATCCATCCACACATGCTGCCCCATCAGGAAGGGGAAGTTGTACACTTTCTTGCGCGCGATGATCTCAAAGCGCTCGTTGACCTGCTCAAACACCAGGTCCAGCTTGCGCTCCAGCTCCTCAAAGAACCACTGCACATCGCCTTTGGCGTCGATGCCGATGCGCGGCAGGTTGATGGAGGTAAAGCTCAGGTTGCCCCGCCTTGGCGCCACCTCGCGTTCCCTGTCATGGGCATTGCCCATCACGCGCGTGCGGCAGCCCATGTAGCTGACCTCCGTCTCCGGCTTGCCCGGCTGATAATACTGCAGGTTGAACGGCGCGTCCAGGAAGCTGAAGTTGGGGAAGAGCCTTTTCGCCGAGCAGCGGATCGCCAGCTGGAACAGATCATAGTTGGGATCGCCGGGGTTAAAGTTGATGCCCTCCTTCACCCTGAATATCTGGATGGGGAAGATCGGCGTCTCGCCCCGGCCCAGGCCCGCCTCCGTCGCCAGCAGCAGCTGCTCCATCACCAGCCGGCCCTCCGGGCTGGTGTCCGTGCCGTAGTTGATGCTGCTAAAAGGCACCTGCGCGCCCGCGCGGCTGTTCATGGTATTGAGGTTGTGCACCAGCGCTTCCATCGCCTGATAGGTGGCCTTGACGATCTCCTTGTCGGAGAACCTGCGCGCCAGCTGCAAAGCCTTCTGCGCCTGCTCGATGCTCATGTGGGCGCTCAGCCGCTTGATCAGCGCCTCGTCAAAGGCATCCTTCTGCGCCATCTCGGGGATGAGCCCCGTCTCCTCTTCCACCTCGTCCAGCATCGCCCTGACCACGGCCTCGCCGTCTGACACCTCATGCTCGGCCTCCAGCAGGCGGATCAGATTATCGCGATAGCGTTTCTTATAGGTCTTTTTGACACCCGGCGCCATGCCGTAGTCAAAGCTGACGATGCTCTGCCCGCCGTGCTGGTCGTTCTGGTTGGCCTGTATGGCGATGCAGGCCAGCGCCGAATAGCTGGCGATGTCCATGGGCTCCCGCAGCACGCCGTGGCCGGTCGAAAAACCGTTCTTGAACAGCTCCAGCAGGTCGATCTGGCAGCAGGTGGTCGTCAGCGTCAAAAAGTCCAGGTCGTGGATGTGGATGTCGCCATTGCGGTGCGCCTGGGCGTGCTTGGGGTTCAAGACATACATGTCATAGAACTGCTTGGCGCCCTCGGAGCCAAACTTCAGCATCGCGCCCATCGCGCTGTCGCCGTTGATGTTGGCGTTCTCGCGCTTGAGGTCCGAGTCGCTGGCGGCTGAGTAGGTGATGTCCTCATAGGTCTTCATCAGCCGCGTGTTCATCTCGCGCACCCGGCTGCGCTCGGCCCGGTAGAGGATATAGCACTTGGCCGTGCGCACAAAACCCTTGTCGATCAGCACGCGCTCCACCACATCCTGCACCTCTTCCACAGAGGGCACGGCCGGGATGGTCTCATTCTGCTCCAATTCAGCCACCACCGTGCGGGTGACCTCCCTGGCGCTCTCCTCGCCCTTCAGGCTGCCCGACGCCGCAAAGGCGCGCAGCACCGCCTGCTCTATCTTCTGTGCATCGAAGGGAAGGGTGCGCCCGTCGCGCTTCTTTATCATGCTGATCATTATGGGGCCTCCTGTTTTTTGTGACGGCCTTCATTATAGGCAGGCCCATGGCAAGCTGTCAAGGCCAAAACACAACCTGTATGTTCTTTTTGGCTTATGCGACACAATATGTAGTGGGATGCTGAACATACCTCCCCTATTTGCGATTTAGATGCATAGCGTCCTTACAGGCCGCCCCACGCGATCTTGTCTGCCTGCCCAGCGATCTGCGAACAGCCCAAAGATTGTTCGGGAAATAACATATTAAATTGTTGGAAAAAGTCTTGACAGAAAGTACATGCTGTGCGAATATAGAAACGGAACGGAGTCCCATATCGTGGGACATCACAGATATCATAGGCAGTCTACTCACCAACGACAGACCACAGGAGACCAAGGCACCACAGAGCGGGAAAAGTATCTCACGCGTCAGCTTTCAGAGGAGGGGCTGATCATCATCCACCTGGACATGGATTCGGATCAACTTACGCAAAGGAGAATGGACATGACCCTCACCAAGAAGAAACTGTCGGCCAAGACGCTGGTCACCATCCTGATCATGGGCTTTGCCTATACGCTGGCCTACGCGCTCCCCTTTATTCAGTATGTATTTTATCAACCGCTGGTTGACGCCCTGGGAGCGACCAACGCGCAGCTGGGCATCCTGATCATGATATTTGGCTGGGGCAACATATTCGGCGCCCCGGTGGGCGGCTGGCTGGCGGACCGCTTCAGCGCCAAGACCATCTACATCGCTGGTCTGGTCGGCAACGGCCTGCTGTGTATTTTCTTCGCGCTCAACATGAACTATTCGTTTGCCGTCTTTGTATGGATCGGCTTGGCCATCACCGGCCTGTTTGCCATCTTCCCCTCGCACACCAAGCTGGTCAGGCTGCTGGGCGATGAGAACACGCAGGGCACTGTCTTTGGCTTTGCCGAATCCGCGGCCGGCATCAGCGCCGTCATCGTCAACTTCATCATCCTGTGGGTCTTTAGTCAGTTTGGCGAGGGCATCAGCGGCCTGCAGAGCGCCATCATCGGCTATGGCGTGATCTCCTTCGTGATCGCGGCTGTGCTCTTCTTCCTGCTCAAGGATCCGGACAAGGGCATCAAGACCGTGCGCAGCGAGGAAGAGAAGATCAAGCCCAAGGATTTCCTGACCGTGCTCAAGTACCCGGGCACCTGGTTCTCCGGCTTTGCGATCTTCGCCGCCTACACGCTATATGTGTCGATCTCCTACTTCACCCCCTACTTTACCGATGTGCTGGGCGTGTCGGTGGCGACCACCGCTGCCATTGCCATCATCCGTCAGTACCTGACCCGCTTCATCGGCGCGCCCCTGGGCGGCATGCTGGGCGACAAGTGGAAGTCCGTCCTCAGGGTGCTGGCACTGTCACTGGCCGCAGCGCTGGTGGTCACCTTCGTCTTCACTAAGCTGCCCGTGGGCAGCACCAGCGTGACCACGGTCACCACGCTGATCATCTTCATCGCTATCTTCACCTACATGGCACGCGGCAGCATGTTTGCCGTCACCACCGAGACCAAGTGCCTGCAGAAGTATGCCGCCACCACCGCGGGCATCACCTGCGCGATCGGCTACTCGCCCGACCTGTTCCAGTTCACCATGTTTGGTAATTGGCTGGATCAGTACGGCAACAAGGGGTATGACTACATCTTCATCTATACCATGGTGGTGCTGGCCCTGGGCGTTGTCAGCGCCGTGATGGCCATCCGCTTCTCCAAATCCAAGCGCGCCAACATCAGCGTGCACGAGGCCAGGCTGGAGGCCTAAACTAAGGCCCAGCGTAGGCAAGTGGTTTTTTGACATCTTCTTCTGCCGCGCAGGCAGCGCCCTGCGCGGCAGAAGGACAGGACAGGAGTTTAAAGCATGAAAATCGCAGTATTGGTCAAGCAAGTGCCGGATATGGATCGTGTGAAATTCGATCGGGAGAAGGGGGTCATCGACCGCAACTCCGCCGGCGTGACCCTCAATCCCTTTGATTTGAACGCGCTGGAGGCAGCCCTTGTCATCAAGGAGCAGACCGGCGCCAGCGTGGTGGCGGTCTCCATGGGCCCGCCGCGCGCCGAGGAAGCCCTGCAGGAGGCCATCGCTCGCGGCGCGGACGAGGCCTATCTGCTGACTGACCGCGCCTTTGGCGGCGCCGATGTCAAGGCGACATCCAAGACACTGGCTGCCGCGATCAAGAAGACAGGCGACGTCGATCTGATCCTGGCAGGCCTGCAGAGCGTGGACGGCGACACTGGCCAGGTGGGCGCTGAGGTGGCGCAGTATCTGGGCATGCCCGGTGTGTGCAGTGTTCTCAAGGTGCTGGGCTGCAATGACAAGAGCGTCCAGGTGGTGGTGGACATGTGGGATGAGCAGTATGTCAAGGACTGCGCCTACCCTGTGCTGCTGACCGTGACCAAGGAGGCCAATGTGCCAAGGCTGCCCTCCTTCAAGGACAAAATGAGGGCCCGCAAGGCCGAGATCACCCAGTGGCATCTGGCGGATCTGGAAGCCTTTGTCAGCGCCGAGGAACTGGGCATCAAGGGATCCCCCACCGTCGTGCGTAAGATAGAGATCCCCCCGCACCACGAGCGCAAGGGCAAGGTCTATCGTGACGCGCTGGAAGACGCGCTGCTCGAGTTCAGAACCGTTCTGCGCAACAGCAAAGTATTGGAGAGTGAAGCAAGTGTCTGAGAAAGTATACGCCGGCGTCCTGGTATTTGCGGAGCAGAAGGATGGCAGGCTCCACCGCGTGGCCTACGAGCTGCTCAACAAGGGCGGAGAACTGGCCAGACAGCTGGATGTCCCGCTGATGTGCGTGGTCTGTGGCCCCGAGGGCATGGACCTAAGCGAGCTGATCCGCCGCGGCTCAGACAAGGTATACCACATCCACGACGAAGAGCTGTTCCAGTACCCCGAGGAGACCGTCTACGCGGAGAACATCTTCCAGCTGATCGAGGAGATCAGGCCCGAGATATGCCTGTTTGGCGCGACCAACTTCGGCCGCTCCCTGGCGCCGCGCATCGCGGCCATGACAGAGTGCGGCCTGACCGCAGACTGCACCGACCTGACCATTGATGAGGAGAAGCATCTGATCCAGGTGCGCCCGGCCTTCAGCGAGAACATACTGGCCCATATCAAGTCGCGCACCCGCCCGCAGATGGCGACCATCCGCTTCAAGGAGTTTTCTGAGGCACCCGCTGATCCGGCAAGGACCGGCGAGACCATCAAGATCAAGGGCAAGGCCCTTGAGAACCCGCAGATCAAAGTGCTTGAAAAGCTGGTCACAGAGGACTTTGACATCACCAGCTTCTCCTCCGTCGTCGCCGCCGGCAAGGGCCTTAAGAAGGCCGATGACATGAAGATGATCGCCGAGCTGGCCGAGGCCCTGGGCGCCGCTGTCGGCGCCAGCCGCCCCGCGGTGGAGGAAGGCTACGCCACCAAGGCGCACCAGATAGGCTACAGCGGCCACCGCGTCAAGCCAGATCTGTATATCGCGGTGGGCATCTCCGGCGCGCCGCAGCACCTGGCCGGCATGAAAGAGGGCAAGACCATCGTTGCCATCAACTCCGATCCCAGCGCGCCCATCTTTGCGATCGCGGACATCGGCATCGTGGGCGATCTGTATGAGGTGGTTCCCAGGTTGACAGAAGTAGTGAAGAAAGCGAGGGGCATCTAAAATGCTTAAAGATATGATTAAGGATCTCGTTGGTATCGTAGGGGAAGATTATGTGGTCTACGATCAGGACAGGCTGGGCGGCTATCTCTATGATGAGACGGAAGAGCATGTCAGGCCCGAGGCCTACAGCGATTGCGTCGTGGTCAAGCCCGCCAACGACGAAGAGGTGGCCAGCATCCTGAAGCTGGCAAACCAGACCAAGACCCCGGTCATCATCCGCGGCGGCGGCACCGGCGCGGTCGGCGCCGCCATCCCGCAGGAGAGCACGCTGATCGTCTCCATGGAGCGCTTTAAGAAAATCATTGGGCTTGACAAGCAGAACATGATGATCACCGTGCAGACGGCGGTCACCCTGGCCGAGCTCAATGAGTATATCGCGCAGAACTCCGACACCCTGTGCTTCCCCATCCACCCCGGGGACGAGTCGGCCCACGCCGGCGGCATGGCAGTGGAGAACGCCGGCGGCGTCAGCGCCGTTAAGCATGGCATCATGCGCAACTATGTCAAGGGCATGAAGGTGGTGTTGCCTGACGGGCAGATCTGCCAGTGGGGCGGCAAGCTGCTCAAGAACAACATGGGCCTTGACCTGATGCATCTGGTCATCGGCAGCGAAGGCACGCTGTGCGTGATCACCGAGGTGACCTTGACGCTGTTCTACCGCAGCGACTACAAGAGCACCCTGCTGGTCTCCTTTGAGGATTCCCAGGCGGCCTCCGGCATCGTGCCCCTGATCCTGCAAAGCGGCATCGTTCCCCAGGCGATCGAGTACCTGGAGCGCGATGTGGTGCTGGAAACCGCCAAGCACATGGGCATGACCTGGCCTGTCAACAACGACGCCAGCATCGACCTGATGTTTGTCATCGAGGAGAACTCAGAAGAGCTGATGTATGAGGCGGCGGAGAAGATCGTCGCCATCTGCGAGGAGAACGGCGCGGTGGATACCGTCATCGCCGAGTCCGACAAGGATCAGCGCAACATCCTGGAGATCCGCAGCAATATCTACACTGCCTATAAGGAGATTTTTGTGGACTCCCTGGACACCGCGGTGCCCCCGGCCAACGCGGCGGCCTACTTGGCAGAGCTCAAAGAGATCGCCGCCAAGTATGGCGCGGTGACCCCGGCCTTTGGTCACCTGGCCGACGGCAACTTCCACAACATGATACTGCAGGTGGATGGCCAGGTGCCCGCCTATACCGACGATATGCGCAGGGACTTCTACGCGGCGGCGATCCGCCATGGCGGCACCATCAGCGCCGAGCACGGCACCGGCAGGACCCGCAAGCCCTACATGGGCCTGCAGTTTACCGATGGCGAGATCGAGCTGATGAAGCGCGTCAAGCTGGCTTTTGACCCCAACAACATTCTCAACCCGGGTGCCATCTTTGACTGAGGAGCGTGTGATGAAAGTTCAGATAGAGAGCTCAAAGTGCAAGGCCTGCGGCCTGTGC
>CAKTTM010000089.1 GCA_934615145.1 uncultured Clostridia bacterium
GTGGTCAGGTTACCAAGGGCAATGCCCTGCTCCTTGGCATGAGCGCGCAGACCAGCCACAGTCATGGCCGCTAATTCGGCTTGTGATAACATGATGTTCCTCCATGAGATGCTGATGGGGTGATTGAAATGTTCCGGGATGGGCTTAGCGATAGGCCTTAGAGCGGGATGGCCTGTACATTGATGCCGATCAGGCCAGGGCCGGTGTGCACGACGAGCGCCGGGCTGACATCGCCTTCGATAAAGCTGATGGCGTCGGGCAGCAGGCGGCGTATTTCGCTCAGGACATGCCGGGCCTCTTCCTTCGCGTTGCCCTGCACGACCGCCACGCGGTAGTGCGCGTGATCCTTGGCGGCGGCGACGGCCAGCGCGATGGTCTGCGCGATCGCCTGGGCGCGCCCTCGCACCTTGGCGGCGATCACATAGGCGCCCTCTGCGTTGCAGGTGATGATGGGCTTGATCTTCAGCAGGCTGCCAAGCACCGCCGATACCTTGCCGATGCGGCCGCCGCGGGCCAGATAGTCCAGCGTCGACAGGCTAAAATGGATGCGTGAATCGCGGATGCTCTGCGCCACCTTGTCGCAGATGCTGTCGATGTCCAGGCCCTGCTGCACCAGGTCGTGCGCGTAGATGGCCTGCATGCCGGCGCCGATGCCGATGGAGCGGGTGTCGATCACGCGCACATCCAGGCCCTCAGCGTCCTTGGCCAGCAAGGCCATCTGGCTGTAGGTGGCCGACAACGCACTTGAGATGTTGATGCAGATGACCTTGTCATAGCCATCGGCGGTGATTTTCTCAAAGGCGGCGGAGATGTGGCCGCTTTCCGGCGAGGAGGTGCGGGGCACCTCCTGCTCCAGGCGGTCATAGACCTCCTGCGGCGTGATATCTATCCTGTCCTCGTACTCGCGGTCAGCGTAGATGATCTTGATGGGCACGAAATACATGCCCTCGCGCGCCAGCAGTTCCGGCGGCGTATCCGTACAAGAGTCGACCAAAATGGCGATCTTCTGTGGGTTCATACCTATCCTCCTTGGGAAACTGTCTGCAGTTTACGGTTTTCACAGGGCGCTGTCAAGCATTACGCCATGTTTTCTCAATCTTTGCCTCAATAGTCATCCAAAAAAGTGGTGTAGGGCCCGGCATCGCCCATGCGCCAGCCCAGCACCGCGCCCAGGCTGACCTTGGATGCCGAGGAAAAGATGCAGCCTTCCACATTGGGGTTGAGGCTCTTGAGGTCACTTATCAGCTGCTTGATCTGCTTGCGGGCGCCGCCGTCCTCGCGCTGGGTGACCAGGCAGGCGCAGGTCATGACGGGCAGCTGATAGCGCCGCTGCCAGCGGATGATCTCCTTCTCCCGCACCAGGAAGAGCGGGCGGATCAGCTCCATGCCTTCATAATTGCGGCTGCGCAGCTTGGGCATCATGGTCTTGAACTCACCACCAAAGAGCATGCTCATCAGCGTGGTCTCGATCACATCGTCATAGTGGTGGCCCAGAGCGATCTTGTTGCAGCCCAGCATCTGCGCCTGCTTGTACAGATGCCCCCGCCGCATGGCAGCGCAGACATGGCAGGGCGAGTTGCTGGCCTCCTCCAGGCTCTGGAAGATATCGGTATCAAAGAAGTGAAGCGGTATCTGCAGCGCCTGGGCCGTCTGCTCCATCTGGGCGCGCTTTTCAGGCGCGAAGCCCGGATCCATCGACAGAAAGCGCAGCTGAAAATCCACTTCGCTGTGGCGCTGCAGCTGCTGCATGCACTTGGCCAGCAGCAGCGAGTCCTTGCCGCCCGATACGCAGACGGCGATGTGGTCACCGGGGCTGATCAGCTGATACTGCTTGCAGGCGGAGACAAAGCTGCGCCAGATGGTCTTGCGAAAACCCTTGGTCAGGTCATGCTCCACGCTGTGGCAGAGGCTCTCCACTGATTGCCCTCCTTGATGTGCTGCCCGGCATTATAGCATACCCACCCACAGCGTGCTATAATGCGCCCAGCAGACAGAAGGGAGACAGCCATGCTCAAACAAGTGGAGCGCCTGGCCAGGGAGGCCGCGGATATCATGAAAAACCATCAGCAGGCCGCTGTGCATGAGAAGGAAGGTCACTTTAACTTTGTCACCGATGCCGACCTGGCGGTGCAGGATCATCTGGCACAGGGCCTGCTGGCCCTGCTGCCGGGCAGCCTGCTGCTGGCAGAAGAGCAGGAGAACCAGCCGCTGAGCCAGGCGCCCACCTGGATCGTCGACCCCATCGACGGCACGGTCAACTACATGCGCGGCCGGCGCTGCAGCGCCATTTCCATTGCACTGGTGACGCAGGGCCAGGCAGAGCTGGCGCTGATATACGATCCCTATGCGGACGAGATGTTCACCGCGCTGCGCGGCCGGGGCTGCCTGCTCAATGGCGAGCCCGTGCATGTGTCGGACAGGCCCTTTGACAAGGCGCTGGTCACCTTTGGCACCTCGCCCTATCAGCCGGAGCTGGCCCGCCTGGGCATGCTGGCGGCCTATCACGCCCTGCTGGAGGCAGGTGACCTGCGCCGCAGCGGCTCTGCCTCGCTGGACCTGGCCTGGGTGGCCTGCGGCCGAACGGACGCCTACTTTGAGATGCGGCTCTCCCCCTGGGACTACGCGGCGGGCGTGCTGCTGGTGCGCGAGGCCGGCGGCCTGGTCAGCCAGCCCTTCTACGATGACTTTGACCACGGCCGGGCGGCGGCGACATTGGCAGCAGGGCCCAATAGCTTTGAGCGGCCACTGCAGCTGATGCTGGACGCCAAGGCCGGCAGGCTCAGCCTATGAAGCGCCTGCCGCTGTCTTCCCCCCATGTGCACAGCGAGTTTTGCGACGGCCGCTCCGGTGCGCGGCAGATGGTGCAGGCCGCCATTTCTAAGGGCTTTGTGAGCCTGGGCATCTCCAGCCACGCGGTGCAGGATTTTGACCCGGACTACTGCGTCGTCCCCGAGCGCGAGCAGGACTATATCGACACCATCCGCGCCCTGCAAAATGAGTACGAAAAGGACATCCGCCTGTGGCTGGGCATGGAGCGTGACATGCTGTCGATCGCCGACCGATCGCGGTATGAGTATGTGATAGGCTCGGTGCACTATCTGCCACAAGGGGATCACCGGGTGGTGGTCGATGGCGACGCCGCGCGGCTCAAAGAGGCCATTGAGCGCTGCTACCAGGGCAGCGGCGCTGCCTTTGCCCGGCATTATTACCAGCTGCTGGGCAGATATGTCCGCGACTACAAGCCCGACATCATCGGACACTTTGACCTGGTGATGCGGCATAATCAGCAGCACCAGCTCTTTGACCCTGAGCAACCCGAGGTCATGGCGACGGCGCTTGAGGCGCTTGAGCATTGCCGGCAGGGCTGTGAGCTGATGGAGGTCAATACAGGGGCGCTATTTCGCAGCGGCGCCCGCTCGCCCTATCCCGCCCTTCCCCTGCTTCGCCACTGGCGGGCCATCGGCGGCCAGGTGATACTCTCCAGCGACTGCCATGAGGCCTCTGGGCTGGACAGCGGCTATGAGCAAGGCCTCCAGCTGATGCGGGAGGCCGGGTATGAGCAGATGCTGATGCTGGGCACAGGCCAGCAGCTGTTTGAATTAGTCAGCCTGTAAGGGCCTCCAGCGCCGGCGCCTGGACGCTCTGCTTTTCCAGCCGCAGGGCGCGCAGCCGCTGTGTACGCTGATGCACCCGGCGGCCGGTCAGCGCCCGGCTGCGATAGTGATCCAGCGCCGCGCGCACGCCCATGGCCACCGGTATCGCCGGCAGGGCGCCCGCGCCCAGGCCCACGGCCACGGCACCGGCGCCCATGGCGGCGCCGGTCTTGAGCATGCGGTAGCCTGCGTCCTGCAGCCCCGCGGTGCGCGTCTTGCGGCCCAGCAGCACACGGCTGCCCTCGCTGACCGCGATCAGCGTCAGCGGCAGCCCCAGGCTGAGGGTGTTTAAGGCATCGCCCAGCCCGCTGTCGCTCAGCAGGCCCAGGTCTACGCTCACCTCGTCTGCCAGGCTGAGCCCGGCGGTGATGCTGTCCATCAGGCCGGCTTTTTGCCGGCTGCGATATTTATCGATGATTTCCTGAAAGCTGATCATTTGACCCCTCCAAAGGTCTGTAGCAGGCTGGTGATGACCCAGGCGCCGCAGACAATGGCCACGATGATGATGACCTGTCTGAGCACTCCTAAGCGGGAGGGCTTTTTGGCCGCCTGTTTCTCCTGCCGCTTTTCCAGCGCCTCCACCCGCTTTTGCAGCTGGCGCAGGCGCTCCTCCAGATCCTGGGCGCGCTCATGCGCTATGGTCTGCTCGGCGCTCAACTGCGCCAGCTCCTGCTGGGCGCGCACCAGATCCTCGTGAAAGCCCTCGGCCACCAGGGTCATCTCGCTGGTGAACTCATCCACCAGGGCGTTCATGTCCCGCCCCTTGATGCCCAGCACGGCTGAGTCAATCATGTCTTTGGAGCGCTGTATCAGGCCGGGCTTCTTCCCCTCCGGCTGCTGATCAGGGCGCTCGTCCAGGCTCATATGAAGCGGACGCCGCTGGCCGCCTGTTCTGCTGCGTAGCGGTTGAGCAGCGATTTGATGCGGTTATAGGGGTTGAGCAGGGCGTTCAAGCTATTGTCGTGGTTGAGGGTGGCGATCAGGTAGGCCACATACTTGGCCATGTCGGCCTCGACAAACCATTTGGCCTTCTTGAGCTCCGGGTTGCGATAGGTCAGGTTGGTGCCGATCACACGGGTGATGATGCCCTGTTCATAGGCGCGGTGGAACTCCTCCAGGCCGTTGGTGAAGAAGGCAAAGGTGCAGATGCAAAAGATACGGTTGGCCTTGCGCTGCTTGAGCTCGCGCGCCAGGTCCAGCATGGATTCGCCGGAGGAGAGGATATCGTCTGCCACGATGATGTCCTTGCCCTCCACGGAGGCGCCGATGTACTCATGGGCGATAATGGGGTTGCGGCCGGCCACGATGGTGGTATAGTCGCGCCGCTTGTAGAACATGCCCAGCTCCAGCTGCAGCAGCGAGGAATAGTAAATATTGCGCGGCACAGCGCCCTCGTCGGGGCTGACCACCATCATGGCTTCCTTGTTGATGTGCAGGTCCTTGACATCCTTGCACAGGGCCTTGAGCATCTGATAGGTGGGCATCACATTCTCAAAGCCGATCAGCGGCACGGCATTGACCACGCGCGGGTCATGCGCGTCAAAGGTGAGGATGTTGGTCACACCCATGTTCTCCAACTCCTGCAGCGCCACGGCGCAGTCCAGGCTCTCGCGCGCGGTGCGGCGGTGCTGGCGGCTCTCATAGAGGAAGGGCATGATGACATTGACGCGCTTGGCCTTGCCGCCGATGGCGGCGATGATGCGCTTCAAATCCTGGAAGTGATCGTCGGGCGACATGGGCACTTCAAAGTCGTACATCTTGTAGCGCACGGAGTAGTTGCACACATCGATGATGATATAGATGTCGTAGCCGCGCACGCTCTCCTTGAGGACGCCCTTGCTCTCCCCCGTGCCAAAGCGCGGGCAGTAAGCCTTCATCAGGAAGTTGTCGCGGTTGCGGCCGGGCACCGTGTAAAACTCGTGATCCTGTATCTCCTGCAGATCATGCCACTTGAGCAGCCAGCTGTTGATCCTCTCACCGATCTCCTCACACCCGGGCATGGCAATCACGCCAAGCGGGCCGTAGGGGATCTCGGTGAGATCCCTCCCCCACTGGCTCACTGAACCTTCCATCTCTATCCTCCTGTGCCTATTGGGAAACCCTGTGCCGCCAGGGATTACTCGCCGTCCGTCTGCGCCAGCCTGATGTCGCTAAGCTGTATGCGCGGGTAGCCAAGGATGGTGCTGTCGCTCAGATCCGCGTTAATGCCCACCAATTGACCGTAGGCAATGACCTCCGTCTCCAGCGGCAGGCCCGGATCCTCTGTCGCGATCAGCAGCACGGTGTCCGCAAAGCCGCTGCTGGTCTTGCGCGTTGCCATGCTCAAAACATAGTCGCCCGCCTGCTGGTCCACCTTGGTGATGTAGCCATGATAGGTCAGCAGCTTGCCGTCATACTCATCCGCCTTGGCGATCAGATCAGTATAGGGCGGGCTGAGCGCCTCGCTGGCCGCGCCCTGAACCGGCGCCTGGCTGGGCAGGGCCTCGGGCTGGGCGGCCGGCCCCTTGACGGCGTTGTACTCGATGATCTTGGTGTTGAAATCGCGCTTGGAGAAGTCCAGCTTCACCTCATAGATGCCCTCCTCACGGGTGTTGACCGTAAAGGAGAAGGCGCCATTGGCGGGCGTCTTGCGCGTGGTATTCTTGCCGTTGACGATCATCTGCACCGTCACGCCACCCAGCGTGGTGCCGGTGATCTTATAGCTGTTCTGGGTCAGGTTCTCCGGCAGCGGGCTGGTGATATCCACCGGCAGCAGGCCCTTGGCATAGGTGACGGTGTACTGCTTCTCCAGCTTCTCCAGGCCCTCTGACTCCACCTCCATGGTGATCATGTAAAAGCCCTCGGCCGGCAGCGTGATGTCAAAGCTGTAGGCGCCCTTGTTGTCGGCCACGGCGTTATATACATCGGCCTTGCTGGTGGCAAAGCTCATCACCGTGGCGCGGAAGACTGCCCCCGGCCTGGTGGTGCCCTTCATGCGGAATGTGGGCTCATAGGTCTCCTTGGGCGCGGTCATGGATTCGGATATCACCACCGGCAGCGTGAGGCCGGCACCCGCCGTGCCTGTAAAGCTGAGCGTATCAAAGACCTTGTTAAGCGCCGTGTTGTCGCCGCCCTTGAGGCCACGGCCATAGACCTGCATGTCAAGGATAATGGTCAGGCCATTCTTGACCGAGCGGCGCAGAAAACCCCGGTGATGCAGCTGGCCGTTCTCACGGTAGCTGTAGCGGCTCATCAAAAAGCGGCCCACTTCAGGAAAGTTCTTCCACTCGGAGCTGTCAAAGCTGTAGCCCGGAGGCGCCTGGTCGCTGCCCTTTTGAAAGCGGGCGCGGTACTGGGCGCGCACATCGGGCGTATGCTGGTCGATGTCCACATACTGCTGGCCATCGGCGTCGCTGACGGCGGTGACCACCAGCACCCGGTCGTTTTTCTCATCATAGGCCTGCAGCAGGATGCCCTGAGACTTGAACATCTCCTGATAGCCTGCCACCGTGCCGCCCTTGCCGGCTATAAAGCTGGCATTGGCCTCCAGATTGTCCGGCATCAGGATGGGCGCGTAGACCCCCTCGGGCAGGGTAAGGACAGCTGGCACAGCGCTCAGGTTGGCCTGCTGGGCCTGTATGGCGTAGATGGGCATCAGGCAGAGAATGAGCAGAATGAGCAGCAGCTTTTTGCGCACGATAATCACTCCTTTTGCTTTCCAATCAAGCCCATTTTACCATATCAGTAGGCTTTTGAGAAGTAC
>CAKTTM010000090.1 GCA_934615145.1 uncultured Clostridia bacterium
TGATGGCCTCGGGCACCGTGCCCTGGCAGCTCTCGTCAAAGCGGTAGTGCGGCCTGATCTGATCCAGTGTCCTTGACATCTTGGCGCCGTAGCAGCGCAGGGCCTGCTGGCGCACCTGCTCGCGGCCGCCTGCCACATCGCCCGCCGCCCTGGCCCTGCGCATCAGCCAGATGGCCCGCGCGGTGCACTGCGCGCCCTTGATGCCCTCTGGGTGGTTGTGGCTGGGGGTGGCGCTGGCCGCCGCCAGGGCATCGACCTGCTGCAGGCCCTCTGCCAGAGGCAATCTGATGGGCACAGCCCAGGCGCAGGGGCTGACGCGCATGGCGGCGCCATTGCCCCAGCTTTGATAGGGGGCGGGCTTATCCTCATGCAGCCAGGCGCCAAAGCGCCCGCCGTAGCCGGCCCTTGGGTAGCGCCTGCCCCAGCGCAGCAGGCTCGCGGTGATGTCGCCGTCCTCGGCCAGCGCCTCTGCCACGGCGATGGTCATCACGCTGTCATCGGTGAAAAAGCAGCTGTCTTCGAAAAGCGGGAAGTCCTTGGTCTTGATGTTGTCCCACTCGTAAATGGAGCCCACGATGTCGCCCACGATCGCCCCCAGCATCAGCGCTGTCCTCCCCGGCCGCGAAAGTCCTTGTCGATCTCTTCGGCCCAGTTCTCCGGCATCTGCGCGGTCTGGCGGTAGCTGGTCACGGCCTGCTGCATGGCGCGGAAGTTTTGTTCCAGGCCTTGGCTGTCGGCGTGGTAGCGCTGCGCCCTGCTGGCGCCGATGCCCATGCCGCCTGCCACCTCGACGGCGTCGATGTTGGCGCCCAGGAACAGGAACTCCCAGCCGTACTTGCTCTGCTGGCGGCTGATCATCTGGCGCACCTGCTCTGGCGTGTAGCGGCGGCTGGCGTTTTCCATGCCGTCGGTGATGATGACCACCAGCACCTTGTCCGCCCGATGCTCTTTGGCCGTATGCTTTTGCGCCTGACCTATCTTGTCGATGGTCTGCCCCACCGCGTCCAGCAGCGCGGTGCCGCCGCCCGGCACATAGTCGGCCGGCATCATGGGCCTGATGCCCTGCAGCTCCAGCCTGTCGTGGAGCAAATAGCTCTGATAGTCAAACAGCACCGTGGTGATGCGGCAGCTGTCCGGCAGCGCCTGCTGCTTGAGCTGCATGGCGTTAAAGCCGCCGATCGTGTCCGTCTCAAGCCCGCTCATTGAGCCTGACTTGTCCAGTATGAATACCAGTTCCGTGCTTCCCTTTTTCATGGTCTTGCCTCCTAAGCTGTGATGGCCTCAGCATAGCAGGCCGGGAGGCAGGATAGGTCAATCGGCAAGCGACAAATGATCAGCCCAGCAGGCCCTGCTCATGCTCACTGAGCATGGCGTTGATTTGGTGGATATCGTGGATGCCCTTTATCAGGAAGTACTCGACGATCACATCCATCTTGCTGCTGTGGCTTAGCGTATAGCCCGCATGCTGCAGCAGCTGGCGGGTCTCGGGCAGGGTCAGCCGCAGGCCCACCGCCAGCGCCAGGGCGGTGCGCTTCATGGGCTGGTAGCCGTCGTCCGTGCGCAGCTTGGAAAAGACCTGGCGGCTGATATTGGCGCGCTTGTAGACCTCCGGATCCTTCATGTCCTTCTGGTCGATGAGCTTGAGCACCGCTTGGCTGAAGCTCAGGTCCAGCTGCTGCAGCTGCTCCTCCAGGCTGCTGTAGGGCTGGACAGAGCGCTCCAATAGCTCCGGCTTTCGGCTGCGGACGCTGAACATCTCTGACTCAAGCTCGCCCCTGCGGCGGCTGCGCTCATACTCCATGCGCTCATCGACATAGTGCTGGTCGATGTAGCTGGCCACTTCCGCCTGCAGGCTTTGGCTGACGCTGAAGGCCTCCTTGTCAAAGACGGCCAGGAAGACATCCATCTCCTCGTCGGCGGGCTGCTTGGCCAGGAAATCGCCGATGGCCTCCCGGGCCACCTGCAGCGCCTCCTGCTTGGGGTAGCCGTAGATGCCGCTGGATATCAGGGGGAAGGCCACCGACTGGCAGCCCTGCTCCACCGCGCGCTTGAGCGCGCTGTGATAGCTCTGGCGCAGCAGCCTGCGGCTGTCCTCCGGTGTATGTTGCTCATAGGCCGGGCCCGCGGCGTGGATGATATATTTGGCGTCCAGCCCAAAGCCGGGCGTCACCACCGCCTCGCCGGTGGCGATGGGGGCCAGCAGGTCGCAGGCGGCCTGCAGCGGCTCTGCGCCCGCGGCCTTGAAGATGGCGCCACAGACGCCGCCGCCCTGCTGCAGCTTGGTGTTGGCGGCGTTGACGATGGCGTCGGTGTCCAGCCGGGTGATGTCCTGGCGGATGATGGTCAGCGGCATGGTGATGCTCCTTTGCGCTTGTGGTCGGGGGAGGGCTGTATGGGGGATGTCCTGATCAAAATGGTAGCGCCGCGGGCGACCGATGTCAATACGCCTTGCCAAAGCCCCCGGTTCATGCGAAGATGCAGGCATCAAGCCGAAAGGACAGACCAAATGCAAGCCTTTGAACCGATCCAAATCGGGGCCATGAGCCTCAAGAACCGCTTTGTCATGCCGCCCATGTGCATGTATTCCGCCCTGGAGAAACGGGGCCTGGTGGGCGACTTTCACCTGGCGCACTACGGCGCCCGGGCCATCGGCCAGGTGGCGCTGGTGATCGTGGAGGCCACCGGCGTGCGCTCGGAGGGGCGCATCAGCGATGACTGCCTGGGCCTCTGGGAGGAGGCGCAGCTGGCGGGCATGGCCAAGCTGGCCGACATGATACGCGCCCAGGGCGCGGTGCCGGCGCTGCAGCTCAACCATGCCGGGCGCAAGTCGCTGACCACCGGCACGCGCCGCCTGGCGCCCTCTGCCATCCCCTACAATGACCACGCGGTCAGCTATGAGCAGATGAGCGAAGAGGACATTGACCAGGTGCTGGATGCCTGGCGCCAGGCCGCTCACCGCGCCCACCAGGCCGGCTTTGAGGGGCTGGAGATACACGCGGCGCACGGCTACCTGATCCACCAGTTCTTAAGCCCGCTGTCCAACCAGCGGCAGGACGCCTATGGGCAGGATCGCTCGCTCTTCCTGCGCCAGGTGGTGCAGGCGGTTAGCGACAGCTGGCCCGCGGACAAGGCGCTGTGGATACGGATATCGGCCACCGACTGGCTGCCCGGCGGCATCAGGCCCGAGGATTGGATCGCCTGGCTCAAGGCCCTGCCCCGGCCGATGGACATGGTGCATGTCTCAAGCGGCGGCCTGGTCAAGGCGCCCGTGCCGGTGGCGCCGGGCTATATGCTGCCCTTGGCGGCACAGATACGCCAGGGCAGCGGCCTGCCTGTGATCGGCGTGGGCCACCTGGATGACGACCAGCTGATACTACACGCGGTGCAAAGCGGCGCCTGTGACCTGGTGGCGCTGGGCCGCGGCCTGCTGCGCAACCCCAACCGGGTGATGGACCTAGCCTGGCGCTATGGCAAGGCGGATGTGATCGCCCGGCAGTATGAGCGCGCATACCGAGAGCGGATGTAGACCCCAATGCCCTCCTTTGGCCCCCATTTCGAAATCGGGGTAAAATCGGCGTAAAATATCTTGGTTATTAATTGACGAACTCTCGAAGACTTGTTAGCCTGTTGCCAGTGCCATCAGGCTTTCATTTCTTGGCCGGATGTCCTTGATATGCCATTCATTGTCCAAGATCATTTTATCAAGGAGGTTTCCATGCGTAAACATCAATCAAGGGCACGGCGCTGCTGCTGTGCCTTGCCCTGCTGATGAGCCTCATCAGCCTGCCCGCGTTGGCGCAGGCGCAGGGCTACCAGCCAGGCCAGCGGCTGCACGGCTTTGTGGTCAGCAGCCTCTCCCACCTGGCGCCCCTCCAGGCCGATGTGACGGTCTTTGAGCATGAGAAGACGGGCGCCAAGGTGATGCTGCTGGCCAACGAGGACACCAACCGGCTGTTTGACATCTCCTTTCGCACGCCCACGCTCAACAGCACGGGCCTGCCGCATATCTTTGAGCATGCCACCCTGGGCGGATCGCAGAAGTATCCCTCCAAGGCGCTGTTTTTCAACCTAAGCTACCAGACCTACAATACCTTCATGCACGCCATGACCACCGACATCATGACCACCTTCCCTGTGGCCTCGCTGTCGGAGCAGCAGCTGCTGCGCTACGCCGATTTCTATACAGACAGCGCCTTCAACCCTTCGCTGATGACCGATGAGAGCATCTTTCTGGAGGAGGCCTGGCGCTACAACCTGCCCACCGCAGACGACGAGCTGACCATCGTGGGCACCGTCTACACCGAGATGCAGGGCGCCTCCAGCATCGAGATCAGCCACGGCTTCAACACCAAGGCCACGCTGTTTCCCGGCAGCCACGTGGGCAACAACTATGGCGGCGATCCCCGCCATATCCCGGAGCTGAGCTGGCAGGATCTGAAGGACTGCCACGACGCCTACTATCACCCCTCCAACTCGCTGAGCATACTTTATGGCAAGTTTGAGGATGTGGGCGCCTTTTTGAGCCAGCTGGACGGCTATTTTGCTGCCTATGACAGGCAGGTCTTTGTCTTCCCTGACCCGGACTACAGCCCGCTGAGGGAAGCCACGCAAAAGCAGTTTGACTTTGCCGTCGAGGCCGGCAGCGCCGCCGACAGGGGCGCGGTGGTCAGCTTTGTCTATGTGCTGGAGGGCGCGGGCGAGCAGGACAGGGCCGTGCTGGAGCTGCTGGCCCTGCTGCTCAACAACGCCTCCTCGCCCTATCAGCAGGCGAAGAAAAAGCAGCTGCCGGCGGCGACCGCCACCTGCAGCTATGAGGCTGGCGCGCCCAGCCCCTACCTGACATTCACCGCCACCGGCATGGCAGCCGATGAGGCCGAGCTATTCGAGCAGGTGGTGCGGGACAGCCTCAAGGGCATCGCGCAGGAGGGCTTTGACCTGCAGGCGGTGGAGGCGGTGGCCGCGGCCACCCAGCTTGAGATGCTGCTGACCCCCGAGAGCGCCAGCGTGGGTGCCGACATCACCATCCCCATCGCTTATCTCTGGGCGGTGGCGGGCGACACGGATGCCTTCTCGCGCTTTGCGCAGAACACCGCCAACTATCTGCCCTTTGCGCAGGAGGGCGCCTATCAGCGGGTGATCAACAAGCACCTGAGCGATAACCCGCGCACCGCGCTGGTGATCACCCAGCCGGCCCCCGGCCTGAAAGAGCAGCGCGCCCAGGAGCTGGCCGACCAGCTGGCCGCCAAGAAGGCCGCCATGAGCGCAGAGGAGATAGAGGCGCTGGTGGCCGCCACCGCCGCCTACACTGAGCAGTCTGACAGCGACGCCTCGCAGTATGTGGCCCAGCTGCAGGCGGCCAAGGTGGACAGCCTGCCCGAGGAGAAGCGCATCTACCAGATCAGCGACCAGACAGGGGATGACCAGGTGCGCCGCATGAGCGCGCTGGCCGAGGTCAGCGGCGTGGGCCAGGCGCTGGTACTGCTGGATGCCGGCGCCCTGCCCCAGGAGGACCTGCACTGGTTCAAGCTCTATACCGACCTGCTGGGCAAGCTGGACACCCATCAGCGCGACAACGCGGCGCTGTCTGCCCAGATGACCCGTTACCTCAACAGCCTGGAGATGCGCCCCACCGTCTATGTGGGCGACCAGCGCGATCAGTGCCTGCCCTATCTGAGGCTGAGCTGGATCGCCATGGATGAGGACATGCCCGCGGCCTATGACCTGATCTATGAGATCGCCTTTGACAGCAAGCTCGACGACGCCCAGCGCCTGGCGGAACTGCTGGGCCAGATCAAGAACACGCTCAAGCAGACCATCACCAACACCGCCTTTGAGGTGCAGATCTACCGCGCCTTTGCCTCGGCCGCGCCTGGCTTTACCTACTACGACTACATGACCTATGTGGCCTACTACAACTTCCTGCTGGAGGCGGAGGCTCTGTTTGCAAGCGACCCTGAGGCTGCCCTGCAGCGGCTGGCCAGCGTGCGCGATCAGCTGAAGGTCAGCACCGGCGCTGTCAGCGCCTTCGCAGGCAGCGCTGAGGGCATCGCCGCCCACCGCGAGGTGGCCGACGCCTTCCTGAGCAAGCTGGATGTAAAGCAGCGCGAAAAGGCCAGCTACCAGCTGCCCGCTGTTGCCCCCCGCGAGGCCCTGGTGCTGGACGCCGCGGTGCAGAACAACCTGATCTACGCGCCCTTTGCGCAGATGGACATGCAGGTGACCACCGGTGAGCTGGACGCCCTGACCAGCCTGGTCAACGATGTCTTCCTCTACCCGCAGCTGCGTGACCGCTATGGTGCCTACGCCGTGCAGAATGTGGCGACACTCGATGGCATGCTGATCGTCAGCATCTGGGACCCCAACATCAAGGAGACCTTCGATGTCTATGCCTCGCTGCCCCAGCAGATCGAGGAGATGGAATTGGATCAGGACAAGCTCAATGGTTATATCCTCTCCGCCTACAGCCAGCTGGCGCTCTCCCAGGGCGAGCTCAAGGGCGCGACCAGTGCCCTGCTGGGCCTGCTGGACGGCCAGCCGCAGGAGCGCTGGCTTGAGTGGATGAAGGACCTCAAGGGCCTGACGCCTGACAAGGTCAAGGCCTACGCCCAGCTGTACAATGATCTGGCGCAGAAGGGTTACCGCTCCACCTCGGGCCGCGCCGCCATCATCGAGCAGAACAAGGATCTCTACGACGCCATCGTCAACCCCTTTGGGGTCAAGGAGGTGCAGGCCCAGGGCCTGAGCGACCTGATCGAGGGCGAATGGTACTACGACGCGGTGCGCTTTGTGCTGGACAAGAAGGCCATGGCCCCGCTGAGCGAGGAGGCCTTTGGCGTGGCAGCCGAGGCCAGCCTGGGCGAGTTGCTGGGCGGCCTGTTCAGCATGGCGGGTGTGCCGATGTCGGGCGAGCAGGGCGTGATGGCCCTGCAGCAGATGGGCCTGCTGGCAGCAGATGACCAGGCCACAGATAGCCTCAGCCGCGACAAGGCGGCGAAGGTGCTCTATGGCTTCTTCACCACCGCCGCCGGCATGGATCTGAGCAGCTCGCTGCAGCCCCTGCCGGAACTCAGCGACGCCGACCAGATCAGCCCGGACAGCCAGGCGCCCTTCCAATTCCTGCTGGGCAACAGCCTGCTGCGCCTGGAGGATGGCGCCCTCAAGCCCAGCCAGCCGCTAAGCCGCGCCGAACTGGCCTACATGATACTGGGCCTGGACGCGATGGAGTAAGGCTCTTTCACTTTCAATCCTTGGCCCTGTCCGTTTTTGGACAGGGCCTTTGCATGTGCGCTTTAGCCCACAAATCCACCAGCAGAGCTGGTGGAATATAAGAGCTTTAGCTATCAGAAACCTCCTTTGC
>CAKTTM010000091.1 GCA_934615145.1 uncultured Clostridia bacterium
GCGCCAGCAGGAACATCAGCAGGTAGTTGATGATCTGGAAGGTCCTGTCGCCCAGGCTCATGCGCTTGAGCATCTCACCACACCCCTTCCTGGCCCATTTTGTTGGCGGCCCAGTTGGCCGTCACCACCATCACTAGGCTGACCAGCGAGGTGAACAGGCCCACCGCCGTGGTATAGGAATACTCCATGCTCAGCAGGCCCTCGCGGTAGACATAGGTGCTGATGATGTCGGACACCTCATAGATCAGCGGCGAGTACAGCAGCAGCGTCTTCTCATGCCCGACGCTCAGCAGGCTGCCCACGCGGAAGATCAGCATGATGGAGATGATGGGCAGGATGGAGGGGATGGTGATGTTCCACATCTTGCGGAAGATGCCCGCGCCGTCGATCTCGGCCGCCTCGTAGAGGCCGGGGTCAATATTGCTCATGGCGGCCAGGTAGATGATGGAGTTCCAGCCCACCGACTGCCAGATGGAGGAGAGGGTGTAATAGCTGCGGTAATACTTGGTGCTGCCTAGGAAATAGATGGGGTCGCCCCCCAGGCGGCTGATGACGGCGTTGATCAGCCCGCCATCCACCGCCAGCAGCTGGCGCACCATGCCGGCCACGATGACGGCGGATAGAAAGTGCGGCAGGTAAGACACCGTCTGCACCAGCTTTTTAAAGCGCCGGGCCTGCACCTCGTTGAGCATCAGGGCAAAGATGATGGCCGAGGGGAAGGAGAACAGCAGGTCATAGAAGCTCAGCAAAAAGGTGTTGCGCAGCAGGCGGCTGAAGTAGATGGAGTTGAGAAAGCGGTTGAAGTGCTTAAGCCCCACCCACTTGGCGCTGAAGATGCCCTCGATGCCCAGGAAGGGCTTGTAATCCTGAAAGGCGATCACAATGCCGAACATGGGCAGATAATGGTAGACGAAATAATACAGCAGCGGCAGGGCGACCAGCAGGTAGAAGAACTTGTCACGCCTGAGGTAGTAGCCCAGGCCGCGCTTGGTGAGGCGCGGCAGGCTGCGGGTTGGTTCGGTCATGTGCTGCCTCCTTTGTGTTAATCAGGTAGATCAGGGAGGAAGGACGGGTTGAGCGGCCTTCCTCCCTGCAATGGTTCAGATGGTAGAGCTTACTTCTTGAGCAGCTCGTACTGGCGGGTGTATTCCTTCTGCATGTCGACCAGGCCGATGCGGTTGAGCTCCTCGATGAAGCTGTCCCACTCGCTCAGGTCGCGCTCGCCGATGAAGAACTTGGGCAGCTGCTCGGAGACATAAGTGGTCAGGTCGGAGTAGCTGGGCACATTGTCCTTCATGGCCACGGTGTCCCAGACGATGCCGTACTCCACGCCCGGCTCCAGGGTGACGTCAAAGTTGTCCAGGTTCTTCTGCAGCCACAGGCTATGCATGGTCTGGCGGCCCCACTGGTCGGAGATCACGCCCAGCACTTCGGTGGGCAGACCCACCGAGGTGGTGAAGTTGGAGTAGTAGGCGATGTTGTTGTCGTAGGTCAGCTCGCCGTTTACATCCTTGTACATGGCCGTGCCCTTGTCATCGGCCCAGCCGGCGGTGGCAAAGGTCTCGGTCTCGGCCTTGGGATCCTTGGGGTCAAACTGCCAGTGGAAGTCCTTGACGCCCCACATGGTGGTGTAGTAGTTGAGCCAGTTCTCATACTGCCAGAAGATGTACTTCATCGCCGCTTCCGGGTTCTTGGCCTTGCTGCTCAGCAGCAGGCCGCTGGGGTTGGAGTTGGTGCGGGTCTCGATGACGTTGCCGTTGGGGCCCTTGATGCCCGCCTCGCTGATGACATAGGCGCGGGGGTACTTCTCCAGGTCAAAATCGGTGGGGGCCAGCAGGTTCTCCGTCAGCACCGCGTCGCGGGTGGTGACATTGGAGTACCAGGTGGCGGTAGCGGCGACGGCGCCCTTGGCGATCTGATCGCGGATGGCGGGGGTATCCCAGGAGAAAGCTTCCTTATGGATGATGCCGTCCTTGTACCACTGCAGCATCTTGGCCACAAAATCAGTATAGCCCTTGGCCAGGTAGACGGGCTTGATCAGGCCGTCGGTCTCGTCCAGCCACATGCCGTTGCCACCCTCTACAAAGCCGCCCACAAAGGCGAACTGCAGGTGAGAGGTGGTGGTGGTGCCCAGCGGCACGGTCTGGCCGTTGCCATAGGGGTCCAGCTCCTTGACGGCGTAGAGGTAGGCCTCCAGCTCTTCAAAGGTGTCGGGCACTTCCATGCCCAGCTTGTCCAGCCAGTCGGCGCGGAAGAAGACCTGGTGGGGAGTGGTGGGCGTCATGCGGGGCATGCCCCAGATGTTGCCCTCGGCGTCGGTCATGCCGCTCCAGGCGTCCCAGGGGGCCCAGGTATCCCAGATCAGCGGGAAGTCCTTGAGGTAGTCGTTCCAAGGCTGTATCATGCCAGTCTCGTAGAAGTTGCGCCAGTCGCCCCAGAACAGGTCAACGGGCTCGCCGCCGGCCAGCATGAGGTTGAGCTTTTCGACAGCGCCCTGCGTGGGGGCCAGCTGTGCCTCCACCCACACACCGGTCTCGTCGTAGAGCTTTTTCTGCACCATCTGGTAGCCCGCGTCGGTCGAGCCGGCCTCAGAGCCAGCGGTGGAGGCGCCTGCGCCAGAGTTCTGATACAGCGTGACCAGCGGCGCGCCCTCGGGCGCGGTGGCCAGCGCGCTGACGCCGCCCAAAAGCAGACATACAGCAAGAAGCAGTGCCATGGTTCTTTTCATGAGAAATCCTCCTGAGTTTGGCCGAAAGGCACATGTTGTGCGACCATCATAGCGGAAGCAAAGCCATCTGTAGAGCTTTTTGGCAAAATTGATGATACAAGTTATATTCTGTATTACAGATTGTATTGGAGGTTATGTTGAAAGGAAGGGGCTGGGCCCTGCTTTGACTCAGCTTCGCGTGCTGCTGGCCCTGGTCACCAGGCTGCAGCCATAGACGCTCAGGTCCTGCGGCGGTCTCTCACCGCTGACCAGCTGCCAGAGCATCTGCGCCGAGGCGCGGCCGATATCATGCAGCGGGTAGGCCACGCTGCTGAGCCTGGGCGACAGCTGGTCGCAGATGCCGGTGTTGTCGCAGCTGACGATCAGCACATCCCGGCCCGGCTCGCGCCCCCGTTTCCGCAGCGCCTGGTAGGCCTCGCGCGCCACGCGATCGTTAAAGGCAAAGATGCCGTCGATCTCCGAATGCTCGTCCAGCAGCCGCTCCGCCGCCGGGATGCCCCGCTCGTAGTGGAAGATGTCCTCACAGGACAGCAGGGGCTGCTGCGCGCCCTCCCCCGCCTCGCTCAGCGCGGTCAGGTAGCCCTGATAGCGCTCGTAGGCGCCCTGGTACATGGGGGACGACAGAAAGGCGATGCGCTGGCAGCCCTGGGCCATCAGGTGACGGGTGCCGATGTGCCCCGCCTGACAGGAATTGCCATAGACGCCGGGCACGCTGCGCATGTCCAGGGGTCTGAAGCAGCTGACGATGCGGATGCCGCTGTCCAGCAGCGCAGGCAAAGCCAGAGGGTTGCCCTGCCCGCCGATGGCCGGCACCACGATCATGCCGCTGGTGCCGCTCAAAGCCAGGCGGTGCATGATGTCCTCCTGCTGGGGGATGCTGTTGTCGGTGTTGCTGACGATCAGATTGATGTCATGCTGCGAGGCCACATCCTGCACGGCGCGCAGTATATTGGGATAGATATCATAGAGTATGTTGCTCAGCAGCAGCGCCCAGCTATTTGCCCGCAAAGGGCCCATATCGGCCTTGAGGCGCAGCCAGCGCTGGCTGGCCTGGTCGGGCGGGGCCTCCGGCCCCTGGCGGCTGGCCACATAGGTGCCGCTACCATCACGGGCCACCAGATAGCGCTGGGCGATCAGATCGGCGATGGCGTGCTCCAGCGTGGTGCGCGCCACGCCAAAGTGGCTGGCCAGCGCGTTGCGGTTGGGCAGCTTGCTGCCCTCCTCCAGCTCACTGATATAGTCCAGCAGCTGCCGCGCCACCAGCTGATACTTCAGTCCTGGCCCTTTTGTCATCACACACTCCAAAGCTGTGTTACTGGATACACTATAACGCGGCGGCAGTGGGCTGTCAACGACAGAACACAAAAAAGGGGCGGCTCATCGCTGACCCGCCCCCTGCACTCGTCTGCCATTGTTCCACGTGAAACATCCAGGCTATTGGCTATCCCTTTTCTCCCCGCCCAGGGTCTCCTGCTTCACCTTCTTGTCCACCACATGGCGGCGGGCCAGCTCGTCCTTGACTTCGTCCACGCCGATGCCCATCTGGGCCATCAACACCAGCACATGGTAGCACAGGTCGGCGATCTCGTAGATGGTCTCGGTCCTGTCGCCGCCCTTGCCGGCCACGATGACCTCGGTGGCTTCCTCGCCCACCTTCTTGAGTATCTTGTCCAGGCCCTTCTCAAACAGATAGGTGGTGTAGCTGCCTTCCTTCTTCTCCGTCCGGCGGCCCTCGATCAAGTCATAGAGGCCGCGCAGGCTGAAGGCGGGGTCGCCGGGCAGTATCTCATCCTCAAAGCAGCTGGTGCTGCCTGTGTGGCAGGTGGGGCCCTCAGGCCGGGCGCGGATCAGCAGCGCGTCCCGGTCGCAGTCGGCCGCGATGCTGTGCACATGCAGCCAGTGGCCGCTGGTCTCGCCCTTGCGCCAGAGCGTCTGGCGCGAGCGGCTGTAAAAGCAGCAGCGCTTTTCCTCCAGCGTGATCGCCAGGCTTTCTTCATTCATATAGCCCAGCATCAGCACCTGGCCGGTCTGATGATCCTGCACGATGGCGGGGATCAGGCCCTGGGCGTCATAGTGCAATCGCGTATCGTCCATCATATCATCCTCACATTGATGCCGGCGCCCTGCAGCTGACGCTTAAGATCGGGAATGCCAAGCTCGCCATAATGAAAGATGCTGGCGGCAAGGCCGGCGTCCACATCGGGCACCTGTTGAAAGAGCCTGATAAAGTCCTGCGCGCTGCCGGCGCCGCCGGAGGCGATGACGGGCACGCGCGCGATCTGACAGACCTGCATTAGCAGCGGGATGTCAAAGCCCTGTTTGACGCCATCGGTGTCGATGGAGTTGACCACCAGCTCACCCGCGCCCAGGTCAAGCCCCCGGCGTATCCAGTCCAGCGCGTCCATGCCGGTGTCCTCGCGCCCGCCTTTGGCAAACACCCGGTAGCCATCCCCCACGCGCTTGACATCCACGCTTAAAACCACGCATTGGCTGCCGTAGTGCCGGGCGGCCTCTGCGATCAGCTCCGGCCGCTTGATGGCGCCGGAGTTGACGCTCACCTTGTCGGCGCCGGCCTGCAGCACGCGCTCAAAATCCGCCAGGCTGCTGATGCCCCCGCCCACCGTCAGCGGGATGAAGACCTCGCACGCGGTCTGCAGCAGGATATCGGTGAACAGCGCCCGGCCCTCATGACTGGCCGTGATGTCATAGAAGACCAGCTCGTCCGCGCCTTCGCTCGAATACCTGCGCGCCAGCGCCACGGGCGAGTCGACCTCCCGGATGTTTTCAAAGCGCTGGCCCTTGACCACCATGCCATCCCGCACATCCAGGCAGGGAATGATTCTTTTCGTGATCACCTGGCCGCCTCCAGCGCCTCTTCCAGCTTGATGCCGCCGGTATAGAGCGCGCGGCCCACGATGGCGCCATAGACATTGAGCGCCCGCAGCGCGCGGATGTCGTCCAGCGTGGTGATGCCGCCTGAGGCGATCAGGTCAAAGCTGTAATTAGCAGCGATATGCTCATAGAGCTTGAGGTTGGTGCCCCGCATGGCGCCGTCGCGCGATATATCGGTGACCACCAGGCGTTGCACGCCGATGGCCTCCATCTCCTTCAAGTAATCCTCCATCGTCTGCCCGGAGGTGGCCGACCAGCCGTGCGTCATCACATAGCCATCCTTGATGTCCACCGACACCGCCGCCTGATCGGCAAAGATGGTGATGATGCCGCGCAGCAGCTCTTTGTTCTCCGCCGCCGCCGTGCCGAGGATCACCCGGTCGACGCCGCAGTCCAGATAGTCGCCCGCCGCCTTTACGCTGCGGATGCCGCCGCCCGCCTGCACATTGAGGCCGGACTGCTCGGCGATGAGCTTGATCAGCTCCGCGTTGTGCATCTGACCGCTGCGCGCGGCGTCCAGATCCACCAGGTGCAGCCACTGGGCGCCCTTGTGGCGAAAGCCCTGCGCCAGCATCAGCGGGTCGGAGTCATAGACAGTCACCTGCTCGTAGTCGCCCTGGTACAGCCTAACGGCCTGACCGCCCAGCAGGTCGATCGCCGGAAATATGATCATGTTGCCTCCTCACAGAAGGCGCGCAGGATATTGAGCCCCGCGGCGCCGCTTTTTTCGGGGTGGAACTGACAGCCCCAAATGCTGTCTTTCGCCACGGCGGCGGCGAACTCCTTGCCATAGTGCACCCTGGCGCTGACCGCGTCGCAATCCGCCGCGTAGTAGCTGTGCACAAAGTAGACACAGTCGCCCGGCGCATTATAGCGAAACATACG
Organism: uncultured Clostridia bacterium; assembly: GCA_934615145.1. Classification (GTDB taxonomy): domain Bacteria; phylum Bacillota; class Clostridia; order Christensenellales; family Aristaeellaceae; genus UBA1038. The sequence continues at coordinate 6,506 of CAKTTM010000091.1, forward strand.
CGTCCCCGGCTCAAAGCGCAGGGCGTTCCAGCCAATGTGGGGCACTTTCAAAGCATCCGGCAGCCAGCCGGCCAGCGGCAGCACCCGGCCCTGGATGAGCCCCAGGCCCTGATGCCGGCCAAACTCATGCCCCTCATCCAGCAGCAGCTGCATCCCCAGGCAAAGGCCCAGCAGCGGCTTGCCCGCCCTGGCCTGCTCTATCAGCGCCTGATCCAGCCCACTGTGGCGCAGCCTGTCCATCGCGTCGCCAAAGGCGCCCACGCCCGGCAGTATGATGCGCTGCGCCTGGCGCAAGCTGTCCGGGTCGCCGGTGATCAGGCTGTCATGGCCCAGGTAATTCAGCGACGAGCGGATGGAGAAGAGGTTGCCCAGGCCATAGTCCACAATGGCGATCATAGGCTGCCTTTGCTGCTGGCGATCCTGCCCTCAAGCCGCGCGTCCGCGCTCACCGCCTGACGCAGGGCGCGGGCAAAGGCCTTGAAGGCGGCTTCGATGATGTGGTGGCTGTTGCGACCGCAGAGCTGGCGCAGGTGCAGTGTGATGCCGCTCTCGCGGCAAAGCGCACTGAAGAACTCCTCCACCAGCTGGGTGTCAAAGCCGCCCACTGTGGCGGTGGGGATATCCAGCTGGCCATAGTAGCCGCCACGGCCAGAGATATCCAGCGCCGCCAGCACCAGCGCCTCATCCATGGGCAGCGCGATATCGCCAAAGCGCGCGATGCCGGCCTTGTCGCCCAGCGCCTCCCTGATGGCCTGGCCCAGACAGATGCCGATGTCCTCCACGCTGTGGTGGTCGTCCACC
>CAKTTM010000092.1 GCA_934615145.1 uncultured Clostridia bacterium
TCGTGCCACAGAGCTGTGCCAGCTGCTCCGCGTCGATGATGTGACCATCATGCTGTCCGATCAGCACCGCCTGGTCACCAGGCTTGCACGAAGGCACCGCGCTCACATTCACCATGATCTGATCCATGCACACCCGCCCCAGGATCGGGCAAAGTTTACCACCGATCAGCACCTGGCCCTTGCCTGACAGCGCCCTGGGATAACCATCCCCATAGCCTACTGCCAGTGTGGCGACCCTTACCTGAGCCGGCGCGCGGTAGCTGCAGCCATAGCTGACGCTCTCGCCCGCCTCGATGTCCTTGACATGGGTGATCTCCGCCCGCCACTCCAGGCAGGGCTTGAATCCCCGCACATCAGGCACCGGCGGATAGCCATAGAGCGCGATGCCGCAGCGCACCATGTCAAAGCGCGCGTCCGGCCTGGTCAGCGCCGCGGCGCTGGCCGCGGCATGCCGGGTCAGGTCAGTGGGCAACAGGACGCTCAGCGCCGCAAAGCGGCGCAGCTGCTCATCCACATTGGCGGGATCCGGGTTATCGGCATCCGCGAAATGCGTGAAAGCGCCGATCAGGCGCAGCTCACTGCAGCCGGACAATGCCTCCAGCACCGCCCTCAGCTGTGCCTGATCCCTCAGGCCAATCCGTCCCATGCCGGTGTCCAGCTTGATCTGGACAGACAACTCCCGCTGGGCGGCGATGGCCGCGCGCTGGGCCTGCCGGGCGCCCGCCACTGTGAACACCGGCACAATCAGCCCCGCCCTGGCCGCCGCTTCAAAGCCCGCGGCGTTGAGGCCACCAAACACATGAACAGGACAGCTGAAGCCAGCCTCCCTGAGCTGGAGCCCCTCCTCCACGATCGCCACACCCAGGCAGTCCGCGCCGCCCTCCAGCGCCGCTTTTGCAAAGGGCAGCAGGCCATGACCATAGGCATCTGCCTTGACCACTGCCATCAGCCCCACTTTGGGTCCGATGATCTGCCGCATCAGGGCCACATTGTACCTGTAGTGATCCAGGCGCAGTCTCAGATGGGTCTGCCGCAGCGGCTTCAGATCCCCCATAGCGTGCGGTCATCCAGCAGGCGCATGCCATTGGCCCTGAGCACCTGGCCGGCCGCCTGCATGTCGCTGGCGCGGCAGAGCAGGCTGGGCTCCATACCGGGGCTGGATACCCAGACGAACTCCTCCACCGATATGTTCTGGGCGCTGAGCAGGTCCAGCACGCCGGTCAGCGTCATGTAGCGGTTGCCCATCTCGATAAACAGCGTGTCCCGCAGAAAGGCGGTGTAGCCGGCGTCCTGCAGCGCCTTGAGCGCGCCTTGGGCGTCAGGCGACAGCGCCCGCAGCACTGAATAGGATGAGTCTGTGGTCAGCACCGCAAAGCGCAGGTCGATATGGTGCGTTTTGAGAAAGCTGATCAACTCCGCCAGCCGCTCGGGCCGCTGGTCAATCAGAATGGACAGCTGTTTTACCATGGTCTACCCCCTCTGCGGCCGGAGGCCATCACTTGGCCACGATGTTGAGCAGGCGGCCGGGGACGAAAATCACCTTGACCGGCTGCTTGCCCTGCAGCAGCTGCACCACGCTGTCCAGCTGTGGCAGGCTGCTCTCCGCCTCCTGCTTGTCCAGATCACTTGGCACCATCAGCTTGCCGCGTATCTTGCCATTGATCTGCACCGCGATCTCCACCTCATCGGCCACCAGGTATTTCTCATCCCACTGGGGCCAGGGCTGGGCGTACAGCGGGCTGCCATAGCCCTGATCCTGCCAGACCTCCTCGCAGATGTGGGGAGCGACGGGGCTAAGCATCAGCAGCAGCATCTTCAGATCGCCCGCACCGATGCGGCCCTCGCTGTAAAAGTCATTGACCAGTGTCATCAGCGCTGCGATGGCGGTGTTGAACTTCATGCGCTCAAAGTCCTCGGTCACCTTTTTGAGGCAGGAGTTGACCGCCACGCGCAGCTTGGGGCTCAGGCCCTGCTGCTGGTTGTCCACCATGCTCTGCAGGCGCCACACGCGGTCCAGGAAGCGCTTGCAGCCACGAGCGCCGTTGGTGTTCCACGGGATGGCCTGATCAAAGGCACCCATGAACATCTCATACATGCGGAAGGCATCGGCGCCAATCTCTGCCACCATGTCATCGGGGTTGATCACATTGCCCCTGGACTTTGACATCTTCTCGCCGTTCTCACCCAGTATCATGCCGTGGCTGGTACGCTTTTGATAGGGCTCAGGCGCCTTGACCTGGCCGATATCATGCAGGAAGAGATGCCAGAAGCGACTGTAGAGCAGGTGCAGCGTGGTATGTTCCATGCCGCCGTTGTACCAGTCCACCGGCATCCAGTAGTCCAGCGCCTCCTGAGAGGCATAGGCCTGATCATTGTGCGGGTCGCAATAGCGCATGAAGTACCAGCTCGATCCCGCCCACTGGGGCATGGTGTCGGTCTCGCGCTTGGCGGGGCCGCCGCAGTCCGGACAGGGCACATTGACCCAGTCTTCTATCCTCGACAGCGGGCTCTCGCCGCTGTCGGTGGTCTCATAATGCTCCACATCGGGCAGCAGCAGCGGCAGGTCAGACTCCTTTAGCGGCACGATGCCGCAGGCGGGGCAGTGCACGATCGGGATGGGCTCACCCCAATAGCGCTGGCGGCTGAAGACCCAGTCGCGCAGCTTATAGTTGATCTTGCGCTCCCCCAGGCCCTTCTCTTCCAGATAGTCGATCATGCGCTGCTTGGCCGCGAGAACGGGCAGGCCGTTGAGGAAGTCCGAATTGACCGCCACGTCGCTGTCCTGCGTATTGTGCACCGCTTCCTGCACCTGGCCGCCGCTGAAAACCTCGATAATGGGCAGACCAAAGGCCTTGGCAAAATCCCAGTCGCGGCCGTCATGCGCGGGCACAGCCATGATAGCGCCCATGCCATAGCCCATCAGCACATAGTCAGAGGTCCAGATTGGGATGGCCTGGCCGTTGACCGGGTTGATGGCATGGAGACCCTCCACCGCGATGCCGGTCTTCTGATGGTCAAGCTCCGAGCGCTGAAAGTCGCTCTTGCGGGCGGCCTCGGCCTGGTAGGCCCTGACATCATCCAGGTTGGTGATGCTGCCGGCCATGCGCTCCAGCAGCGGATGCTCGGGCGAGACCACCATATAGGTGGCGCCAAAGAGGGTATCCGGCCGGGTGGTGAAGACGCGCAGTGTCTCTTCACTGTCCTGGATGCGGAAGTCCAGCTCCGCGCCCTCGCTGCGGCCTATCCAGTTGCGCTGCTGCGCCTTGACCCGGTCGATGAAGTCCACCGTGTCCAGGCCATCGAGCAGCTTTTGCGCGTACTGTGTGATGCGCAGCATCCACTGGTTCTTGACCTTGCGCACCACCTCGCTGCCGCAGCGCTCACAGACGCCGTCCACCACTTCCTCATTGGCCAGGCCTACCTTGCAGCTGGTGCACCAGTTGATGGGCATCTCCGCCTTATAGGCCAGGCCGAGCTCATAGAGCTTGAGGAAGATCCACTGTGTCCAGCGGTAATAATCAGGGTCGGTGGTGTTGACCTCGCGCGTGTAGTCAAAGCTGAAGCCCAGCTTTTTGAGCTGACGCCTGAAGTGATCGATGTTGTCCCGCGTCACCTTGGCCGGGTGGATATGGTGGGCGATGGCGTAGTTCTCCGTCGGCAGGCCAAAGGCATCCCAGCCGATGGGATAGAGCAAATTATAGCCCTCCATGCGCCGCTTGCGGGCGATGATGTCAAGGGCGGTATTGCTGCGTGGATGCCCCACATGCAGCCCCGCGCCGGAGGGATAGGGAAACTCGATCAGGCAGTAGTATTTGGGCAGGCTGTAGTCAGTCTTGGCCTCAAAGGCATGCTGATCTTCCCAGATCTGCTGCCACTTCTTCTCAATGATGTCGGGCTGATAGGGCTTGGAAAACATGGGGCATCCTCCTTCGCATAAACAAGCTGCAGTATAGCCATTTTAACGCTTCTTGTAAAGCAAGGGCGCCTTTGTTTGGTTGACAGCGCTTTGGGGGCAGCCCTATACTGTTGCCGGTTGCTTTGCTTCCGGAAAGGACAGGACATGAAGAAGATCACTCTGGCGGCCCTGATGCTGCTGATGCTGCTGGCCGGCCTGCAGGCACTGGCTGAGGCACCGGACATCAGCGATCAGGCGGTGTTCACCTCTGATGTGCCCAAGCGCGACATCCTGCGGCTGACCGACCGCAAGCTCAACACCGTCTGGCAGGGCAAGCGCGGCAAGGGCGCGCTGCAGATACACAGCCCCGAGGCCTGCCATGGCCTTTATATCAGCTGGAACCAGGCGCCGCGCGCCTTTAGCATCGAGCAAAAACAGGGCGGTCAGTGGGTGCAGGTGATGCAGGTGCCAGAGTCGCCCTATATGCACCAGTACTACCCGCTGGATGGCCTGCATGATATCCGGCTGGTGCCGGACAATGACAACGGCAAGAACTTTGACATCCAGGAGATCTACCTGCTGGGCCAGGGCGAGCTGCCGGACTGGGTGCAGCGCTGGGAGCCCACGGTGGAGAACGCCGACCTGATGGTATTCTTCGCCCATCCGGACGACGAGGTGCTCTTCTTTGGCGGCACCATCCCCTACTACGCTGGCCAGCGCCAGCTCAAAGTGCTGCCCGTGGCGCTGAGCACCGGCAACCCCCAGCGCATCAGCGAGCTGCTCAACAGCCTCTGGAGCCTGGGCCAGCGCCACTACCCTGTGCTGGGGCCCTTTGATGACCGCTACTCCTACAATTTGGAGACGGCCTATACCCATGCCGGTAAGCGCAAGGCACAGACCTTTATCACCGAGATCTACCGCCGCTACAAACCCAAGGTGGTGGTCAGCCACGATGTGGGCGGCGAGTATGGCCACGGCATGCACCGCCTCTGCGCCGACCTGGCCTTTAACGGCATCGCCTTTGCTGCGGATCCTGCCCGCTACCCCGAGTCCGCCGCGCTCTACGGCACCCACCAGGTGCAAAAGCTCTATCTGCACCTCTACAAAGAGCGCAACGCGGATGTGCAGCTGGAGATGGACTGGGATCGGCCGCTGAGCGCCTTTGAAGGTCAGACTGGCTATGAGCTGGCCATGGCCGCCTATCAGTTCCACCTCTCCCAGCACCGCTATGAGCAGTACAAGGTGGAACCCCGCGGCAGCCGCCACAGCAGCTATCTGTTTGGCCTGCGCTACAGCGCTGTGGGCGCGGACATCAACAAGGATGATTTCATGGAGCATGTGCTGCCCTGAGTTTGCTTGACAAACTCTTGGCATAATCTATAATCTATACTGATCAATTGAGATAGGGGGTAGGCGGCATGCTCAAACAGTGCGGGGCATTCCAGATACAAGGCAGGCCCATCTACTGTGAGCGCTATGGCAATGGGCACATCAATGTGACCTATCTGGTCAAGACCGACCAGGGGGTCGACTATATCATGCAGAAGATCAACAACCAGGTCTTTCGTGATGTGGCCAGCCTGATGCGCAATATCGCCGGCGTTACCCGCCATCTGGCCTTGAGCGACAGCGATCCCAGGCATGTGCTGACGCTGGTCAAAACCCTGCAGAATGAAGACTATCTGCACGATGAGGACGGCTACTGGCGCATGTATGTGTTTGTGACCGATTCTATCTGTCTGGAGAGGGCCGAGTCCAGCGAGGACTTCTATCAGAGCGCGGTGGCCTTTGGTCGCTTTCAGAATCAGCTGGCCGATTACCCCGCCGCCACCCTGTCGGAAACCATCCCCCATTTCCACGATACGCCGGTCAGATACGATAACTTTGTGGCCGCACTGGAGAAGGACATCAAGGGCCGCGCCGCCGGCGTCAAGGATGAGATCGCCTTTGCCCTGGCCCGCCGCCAGGAAGCAGCCCACATGACCGATATGCAAAAGGCCGGTCTGCTGCCGCTGCGCGTGACGCATAATGACACCAAGCTCAACAATGTCATGCTGGACTTGGAGACCCGCAAGGCGCTGTGCGTGATCGATCTGGACACCGTGATGCCGGGGCTGAGCGGCAATGACTTTGGCGACTCCATCCGCTTTGGCGCCTCCACGGCTGCCGAGGATGAAAAGGACCTGTCCAAGGTCAGCATGTCGCTGGATCTTTTTGCTGCCTATGCGCGCGGATTCCTGGGCGCCTGCAAGGAGAACCTGTGGCAGGCGGAGATCCAGACCCTGCCCATGGGCGCCAAGCTGATGACGCTGGAGTGCGGCGTACGCTTTTTGACCGATTATCTGGCGGGCGACACTTATTTCCGCACCCATTATACGGATCATAACCTGGACCGCTGCCGCACACAGTTCAAGCTGGTGGCGGATATGGAAGATAAATGGCTGCGGATGCAGCAGATCATTGAAAGCGAGGCTTCCCGATGAGGATACTGGTTACTGGAGGCGCGGGGTATATAGGCAGCCATACCAGCCTGGAATTGATGCGCGCGGGGCACCAGGTGGTGGTGGTGGACAGCATGGTCAACGCCCACCCCAAGGCGGTCGAGCGTGTGCAGCAATTGGCGGGCAAGGCCTTTCCCTTCTATCAGTTTGATCTAAGAGATGAGCAAAAGCTCACGGCGCTTTTTGATGAGCACGATATCGATTGCGTGATCCATTTTGCCGGCCTCAAGGCGGTGGGCGAGTCGGTCAGCATGCCGCTTGAGTATTACGCCAATAATCTGGGCAGCACGCTGACTCTCTGCCGCGTGATGGCGGCCCACGATGTCAAGCGCATCATCTTCTCTTCCTCCGCCACCGTCTATCAGGCCGGTGTGCCCATGCCGGTGGATGAGAGCGCGCCGCTGGGCTGCACCAATCCCTATGGCTGGACCAAGTTCATGTGCGAGCAGATTTTGCGCGATGTGGCCTACGCCGATCCGGAGTGGTCGGTGGTGCTGCTGCGCTACTTTAACCCCATCGGCGCGGACGAATCCGGCATGATCGGTGAAGATCCGGCCGGTATCCCCAACAACCTGGTGCCCTATATCACCCAGACCGCCCTGGGCAGGCTCAAGCAGCTGTCCGTCTATGGCAATGACTATGACACGCAGGACGGCACCGGCGTGCGGGATTACATCCATGTGGTGGATCTGGCGCGCGGCCATGTGTTGGCGGTGGACTACGCGGCCCGCCATCTGGGCAG
>CAKTTM010000093.1 GCA_934615145.1 uncultured Clostridia bacterium
CACCTCCATTGGGGATGTGGCCGGGCGGTTTCCCGCCCGGCCACGGATAAGGTCAGCTTACTGGGCCGCGATGCCGTCGACCACTTCCTGCTGGGCCTGGTTGAGCGCGTCTTCAATGCTCATGGTGCCAAAGACTGGCTCCCAGCCATTGCGGGAGAAGGCGGTGTCAAACAGTCCCCAGTACAGGTAGTTATAGATGAACAGCTCATCGCCGCGCGCCGGGTCGGCCAGGAAGGCCTGGGCCATGTCCTTGAACTCCGGCACATCGTTGATGGAGACATGGGCGGGCACCTGGCCACCATCGCGGGCCCAGGTCAGGGAGTTTTCACCCATGTAGTTGATGAACTTGGCCACCGCGATGTCCTCTTCCTCGCTGCGGTTGTCATCGGCAAACTGTACAAAGTTGTGCGAGCTGGTCCAGCTCTTGGTCTGCTCAGGGCTGAAGGTGACGGCGGGCAGCATGCCATAGTTGATGCCGGCATCCACCAGGCCAGCCTTCATCCAGATGCCCTCGGGCCACACCAGCATCTGGCCGGAGTGGAACAGCTGCAGCGCATCCTCGCCCTTCTTGTTGGTATAGCCATCGTCGTGCAGGCCCTTCATGGTCTCATAGGCCTTGACCATGTGCTCGTTATTGAATGTGGGGGCGGTGCCATCCTGGGTGAGCTGCCCGTCGAGCTGCGCATAGTAGCTCAGCATCTGGGAGCGCTGCCAGGTCAGGCCGATGGTGGCGCCTTCAAAGCCGGCGGCCTTGGCCTTGTCGCCCAGGGCGCGGACCTCGTCAAAGGTCAGGTAGCCGTCAGCGGCGAACTCGTTGAGCTCATACTTGTCAAAGAGATCCTTGTTGATGTAGGTGACGAAGCTATGCACATCCAGCGGCACGCCGTAGTGATCGCCGTCGATGTCGGTCATGTTCCAGGCGGTGGGGATGTAGTTCTCCGCCTTGATGCCGTTCTCAAGCAGCGTGTCCAGGGGATAAATCATCTCCTGCTTGACGAACATGGGGATGCGCTCAATGTGCACGATGGTGACATCCGGCACGCCGGAGCCCGTCTGCACAGCCATGGGGACCTTCTGATACAGGTCGTCGGCGGTCATGGGGGTGTGGTTGACCTTGACCTCGCTCTGCGAGGCGTTAAAGGCATCCACCATGCCCTGCATCGTGGCGCCGTCAGCGCCGGTGAACACGGACCAATACTCGATCTCAACAGGGGCGGCCAGCGCGCCGGGCACCAGGGCCAGGGCCATGACCAGGGTCAGCATCAGGGCCAGCATTCTCTTCATGGGTGTTCCTCCTTTGATTTTCTCCAACCGCTTGTGCGGCAAGATTCAGTTGTAGCCTTCCGGGTTGATGTTGTGCTTGGCAAACAGCTTGGGGTCGACCTTGGGTGTGCGGTCGGGCAGGAGCAGGCCGTTGACCTCCTGCATCACGTCGGTCAGCTGAGTGTAGCAGTAGCCCCGGCAGTAGGGCAGCGCGCGGATGGCGTCCGTCACCGAGATGAAGCGCTCCATGAAGGCTTCCTCGCTCTCCACCTTGTCGTGGTAGCCCCAGGTCTCCATGTTGGCCATCTTGCCCTGCTTGCCCTTGACGGTCATGGCGATGCCGCCATACTCCGTCACCAGGAAGGCGCTGTCGGGCGAGCTGGTGAAGCCCTCCGCAAAGGCCATGCGGTGGCTGGCCGCACCCTGTTCCACATGCTCGCGAGTGGCGAAATGCTTGGCGATGTCCTCGCCGCGGGCGGCGTAGTCATGGATGGCGCTGATGTCGGTGACCGTCTGCTCCCAGCCGTCATTGCCGCTGACCAGGCGCGTGGGGTCCAGCGCCTTGCACAGGTAGTACAGCATGATGCTGGCATCCTGCTGCTGCTTGTTGCTAAATATCTCCCGCACGCCCCAGCTCTCATTGAGCGGGACCCAGGCGATGATGCTGGGGTGGTTGTAGTCCCGCTTGATGAACTCCGTCATCGTGTGGCTGAGGTTGGCCACCGCCTCGTTGGTGTACTCATAGGCGCTGGGCAGCTCGCCCCAGACCAGCAGGCCCAGGCGGTCGCACCAGTAGTAAAAGCGGGGATCCTCGATCTTCTGATGCTTTCTGACGCCGTTGTAGCCAAAGGCCTTGATGTACTCCACATCCTTCTTGATGGCCTCAGCGTCCGGCGGCGTCAGCAGCGAATCGGGCCAATAGCCCTGGTCGAGTATCAGCCGCTGATAGATCGGCGTGTTGTTGAGCAGCACCTCGCCGGACTGTATCGACACCTTGCGCATGCCAAAGTAGGTGCTGACCTCATCTTGCACCTTGCCATCACGCTTGAGCGTCACATGCAGGTCGTAGAGATTGGGCGAGTGGGGCGACCACAGCCGCAGCGAATCCACCTTGCTGCCGTCGCGCATGTCAAGCGTCAACTGATAGCGCTGATCCTTGACGGTGCTGGTGATCCTGCGCACCTCGCGGCCCTCGAACATCACCAGGTACTCGATCGTTTCATTGCCCACCGGCGCCTGCTCCAGATCGACTGTGACGGTGGCTGAATAATTGTCGATATCCGGCGTCACATGCACCGTCTCGATGCCGCTGCCGGGCAGGCCTTCCAAATAGACCGTCTGCCAGATGCCGCTGCAGGGCGTGTACCAGCAGCCCATGAGGCCGTCTTCCCAGTACTGCTTGCCACGGGGCTGCGACACATCGCGGGTGTCCACCACGCGGACGACCAGGTTGTTGACACCTTTCTTGAGGAAGGGCGTGGCGTCCACCGCAAAGGGCGTATAGCCGCCCTTGTGGCCGCCGGCATACTGGCCGTTGACATAGACGGCGCAGCTGTCATCCACCGCGCCAAAGCGCAGCAGCACGCGGCCCTTTTGCATCTCGGCCGGCACCTCAAACTGGCGCTGATACCACAGGATGGGATGATAGTCGGCGGTGTTGATGCCGCTGAGCTCAGTCTGATAAGTAAAGGGCACATTGATGGTCATGGGAAAATCCTGCCCCTTGGCCTGCCAGCCCTTCTTCAGACCCTGATCCTCGTCGTCAAAGGCAAAGCGCCAGGGGCCATCCAGGCTCTGCCACAGGGGGCGGACAAAGCTGGGACGCGGGTGCGCCAGCCTTTCCTGACTTCTCAAGTCATGCATCTGGGGTATCCTCCTCCACGGTTCATTGAACCAGCAATCCCGTTATATCATCACCAAAGCCTCGCCAGGCTGATGCCGCGGGTTTGTGTGATTCGATCGATTGGTGACCCGTTCTTGCAAGATGAAGATAGCATACTGTACAAACGGCGTCAATGCGTCAGCGTGATTGCTATGAAAACAGTGAGAGCCAGGAGCTTTGCAACAGGATATGCGTTTTAATCGATGCGGTAGCCGACCCTCAGGATCAGGGCCTGGTCAAAGTCGCCAAAGCGCTCGCCAAACAGGTTCATGCCGCCTACATGCTCGGCATCGCGGGCAACGCCCAGGCGCAGCAGGATGCAGTCCTGCTCGCTTAGCCTCAAGTCATCGATGGTGACGCTGGATATGCGCATGTCGTTGAGATAGCTGCCGGTTTGATCACAGCGCAGGGTGCACAGGAAGCCATACTGGGTCATCACCTCGGGCCACCAGGCCGGGTTGAGCCGTCCGGGCCTGCCTCCCAGATCGGCCGGGCTTTGCCAGATGCCCACCAGCAGCTCATTGATATGGATGGAGATGTCGCTCTTCCAGGGGTTGCGGTACATGGGCGCCTCAGAGCAGGCCTCAAAGGACAGCTCCAGGTAGCGAAAGCTCAGCCTGGGCATCGACAGCAGGCCAAAGCGATACTCAATGAAACCGGAGCGCAGCCACAGTATCTGCGCATCAAAGCGTCCAGGCAGATAGAAGGCATAGGGGTTGTCGTACTCGCCAATGGATGAGTTGAGGCTGGCCAGGCCGCAGGTGGGCTCGATATCGATCACGCGGCTGTAACCGCCAAGGGGCATGGGCAGGGTGATCACGCTGTCGTCACTCTTGGCTTCGGGCATCAATTTAAGGGTGACCACATCAAGCCGCCGGGAGCACAGTTTCATCGCGCCGTGGGCGCCGGGCACCGACTCGCTCATCAGCACCCCCGCGTCCTCCAGCGCGCGGATGTGCGCGCCTGTAGTAGATTGCGGCAGGCCCAGGGCCTGGGCGATCTGCTGCACATTCATGCTGGCAGAGCCTAGCAGCGCCACGATGCGCAGCCGGTCAGGCGAGCCCAGCGCCTTCATCACGGCGCTGCTGCCTTCAAAGTCACTCAGTGTCATCGACAGATGCTTGGACTCCAGGGGAGCCTCAAATCTAAGCTTGTCCATGGGCAAAGTGTAGCACGGCGCGTCCTTGACTTCAAGCGCAAAGCGCCCTATACTCCCTTGCGTGCGCAACAGTTGCGCGCGCAAGGAGGTAGTATCCGTTGCCCGCCATCTCAAGAGACCTCAATGTACTGGCCCGCTGCGGCAATCAGTTCCGCTCCGCCCATCTGAAGACGCTGGGCCTGACCGCCTTTCAGGCGCCCTATATCCTGCACATCTGCGCCCGGCCCGGCCAGTCACAGGAGCAGCTGGCCCGCGCCTTGCATGTCAATCGCTCCAGCGCCGCCCGGCAGCTGAAGATGCTGGAGGACGGCGGCTTTGTGTGCCGCCAGGAGGATCAGGTGGACAAGCGGCTGCTGCTGATCTATCCGCTGGACAAGGCGCTGGCGGCGGCGCCTTTGATCCGCCAGGTCAACCGGCGCTGGAACGCCTGGTTGACCGATGGCATGAGCGCTGAGGAGACCAGCACCATGGAAAGGCTGCTTGACAAGGTCCGCCAACGCGCCATCCTCTGGGCAGAGCAGGAGGGGACGCTAGATTGAGGACACTCTACGCCTATGTCAAGCCGCATCTGACAGCCATCAGCTGGACGATGTTCGTCAAGTTCTTCTCCGCCATGATGGACCTGCTGATCCCCTCCATACTGGCCAAAATCATCGATGAGATCGTGCCGCTGAAAACGCCGGGGCTGATCTACCTCTGGGGCGGCATCATGGTGGCCTGCGCGGCGATAGCCATCGCCAGCAACATATACGCCAACCGCATGGCCTCGGCCACCGCCGGGCGCATCACGCTCAGGCTGCGGCATGATCTGTTTGCTCGCATCACCCACTTATCGATGTCGCAGATGGACAACCTCACCCTGTCGTCTGCCGTCTCCCGGCTGACCAGCGATACCTATAATATCAATCAATTCCTGGGCAGCACGCAGCGCATCGGGGTGCGCGCGCCCATATTGCTCATCGGCGGGCTGATCATGACTGCCATCATGGATCTGCGCCTGACCACCATCCTGCTGCTGACGCTGCCCTTTATCACGCTGATCATCTATCAGGTCACCCGGCGCTCGGTGCCCATGTACACCAAGCAGCAAGGCGTGCTGGATCGCATCACCCGCGTGATGCAGGAGAACATCACCGGCATCCGCATCATCAAGGCGCTGAGCAAGTCAGACTATGAAAAGCAGCGCTTTGACGGCGTCAATGCCCAACTGGCCGATGTCAGCCAGCGGGCGGGCCGCATCGTCGCCGCCTCCAACCCCCTCACCACGCTGACGCTCAACCTGGGCCTCACGCTGGTGGTGCTGGTGGGCGCCTTCCTGGTCAACCGCGGGCAATCGCGCCCAGGCACGATCATCGCCTTTCTCAACTACTTTGCCATCATCTCTCAGGCCATGATGGGCATCACCCGCGTGTTCATCATGACATCGCGCGGCGCCGCCTCCGCCGCCCGCGTGGAAGAGGTGCTGCTGCTGCCGGAGGATCTGACACAGGCAGCGCCTGAGCCAAAGCAGGCCGCGGATCACCTGGTCTTTGACAGGGTGAGCTTTAGCTATAACAAGATAGAGCACAACCTGCAGGATATCAGCTTCTCGCTCAAAGCGGGGCAGACGCTGGGCATACTGGGGGCCACGGGCTCTGGCAAGACCACGCTGGTCAACCTGCTGCTGAGGCTCTATGATGTGGATCAGGGGCGCATCCTGCTGGATGGCCAGGACATCCGCGCCCTTTCGCCTGAGCAGCTGCGCGGCCGGGTGGGTGTGGCCTTTCAGAACGACTTCATCATGGCAGGCTCCATCCGAGACAATGTGCGCTATTACCGCGACATATCAGACGATCAGCTCTGGCACGCGCTGGAAGCCGCCCAGGCTGCCGACTTTGTGCGCCGCAACCCGGCCGGGCTTGACTTTCAGGTGGCCGGCAAGGGCAACAACCTGTCCGGCGGGCAGCGCCAGCGGCTGCTGATCGCCAGGGCGCTGGCCGGGCAGCCGGAGTTGCTGATACTCGACGACAGCTCAAGCGCCCTGGACTACCGCACCGATGCCTCGCTGCGCAGGGCCCTGCACCAGCATTTTGACGACACCACCAGCATCATCATCGCCCAGCCCGTCTCCTCCATCATGGGGGCAGATTATATCCTGGTGCTGGATGACGGCCAGAGCATTGGCTACGGCACCCATGATGAGCTGATGCAGCACAGCGAGACCTACCGCGACATCGCCCTGACCCAGATGGGCGCGCAAGGGGGTGAGCCGCATGACTAATCGTCCGGGGGGCAGGCTCAGCCGCGGCGACCTGAGCAAGGACAGGCGCCAGCAGGAAGCGCCCAAGCTGCCGCGCATGGTGATCCTCAAGCGCCTCTGGCGCTACCTGGGCCGCCATAGACTGCTGCTGGTGATGGCGGTGATCCTGGTCATACTGGCCAACTCGGTGGCCCTGATAGGCCCCAAGCTCTCAGGCCTGGCCATTGACGCCATCGGCATCGGCCAGGGCGGCGCCGACATGGACAGGGTGCTCTACTACAGCCTGCTGATGGCGCTGTGCTATCTGGCCTCCGCTGCGCTGAGCTACCTGCTCAGCCGTGTCACCCTCCGGCTGACCCGCAACATCGTCTACCGCATGCGCAAGGACATCTTCGACAAGCTGGTCACCCTGCCGGTGGGCTTCTTTGACCAGCACCAGACGGGCGACCTGATCAGCGTGCTGAGCTACGATATCGACACCGTCAACGCCAGCCTGTCAAGCGATCTGCTCCAGGTGTTGCAGGGCACCATCACGGTGGCCGTCTCCCTGGTCATGATGCTGACCATCCAGCCGCTGCTGGTGCT
>CAKTTM010000094.1 GCA_934615145.1 uncultured Clostridia bacterium
TCGCGGCACTGCTTGGCTTTGCTGTCTCGCTGTTCTTGTTCGCGATGGACGCGCTCAGTACTGTCTTCCAGTCCTCAGTGTTGCGGTTTGTGATCGCTGTTTTGTCCTTCAGCAAGCGGTACCAGCCCTTTACCTATGGCCTGCTGGATCTGTCCTGTGTGCTGTATTTTGCCAGCTTTGCCGCCTTGTTCCTCTACCTGAGCGCGCTGAGCCTGGAAAAGCGGCAGGAGGGCTGAGCAGATGAAACAGACTGCCAAGAAGCAACAGACCGCGCGCGGCGCGCTTTACGCCCTGCTGATCGCCCTTGTGATCGCTGCTGCCTTCCTCTTCAACGCTGTGATGTACCTGCTGTCCGGCCGCTATCCCCTGAGCCTTGATTTGACGCGCAGCGCCGCCTATCAGCTGGATGAACAGACGCTGAACCTTCTGGAGCAGCTGCCTGGCCCGGTGCGCATTGAGGTACTCGCGACACAGGACAGCTTTGACGGCAATCCCTACCTGATCCAGGCGCGCAATATCATGGATCAGTATCCCCGCTATAGCCATCAGGTCAGCCTGCGTTACATCGACTACGCGGCAGAACCAGCCTTCGCCGCCAGCTATCCCGATTTGGCGCTCGCGCCTGGCAACATATTGGTGTCCTCAGGCAAGAACACCCGGCAGCTGAAGCTCAACGAGCTGTTCAACTACAGTTACTCCCAGACGAGCGCCACGGGCACTGCCGTCTCTTCATCCCGCGCACAGGAGGCACTGTCATCCGCCATCCTGCAGGTGACCAGTGACACCAGGCGCAAGGCGGCGATACTGACCGGATCCAGCACAGTTGATGCGCCTGCCTTCGTAAGCCTGCTGCGGGACAATAACTTTGCGCTGGAGCAATTGAACCTGGTCACTGGTGATCTGTCCAGCGCCGACCTCTGCCTGCTGCTGGCGCCATCGGTCGACCTGTCTTTGGAAGCGCTGGGCAAGTTGGACAGTTTTCTGTACAATAATGCCGAGTATGGCAAGACGCTGTTGTATACCATGGATGCCAGCCAGCCCAGCCTGCCCAATCTGGAGGCCTTCCTAAGCGAGTGGGGTGCCAGGCCATTGGATGGCGCGGTTTATGAGACAGATCAAGGAAGAACCTTCAGCATGCAGCCCTTTTATCCTTTGGCTGAGTTCACTGACGAGCCTTCTGCCAAGGCGCTGCGTGACAGCAGCATGCCGCTGCTGATGCCTCGCGCCAAACCATTCACGCTGCTATTTGCCTCAAAGGACAGGCAGCACACCAAGGAATTGCTTGGTTTCTCAGCCTCTGCTGGGGTACGCCCCTCCCAGGCCGGCAGCGACTTTGATCCGCTCAAGGCACAGCTGCGGGGCCCCCTGCCGGCCATGGCGCTGCTGAGCCGTCAGGTATGGGACAGCGCTGGCGGCAGGCAATTGAGCTCCAGCATTTTGATGTCCTCATCCACCGCCATGCTGGACGGCGCAACACTGCAAAACCAGGCGCTTAGCAACACGGAGTATTTGCTTCACATCATTCATCAGCTCAGTGGTCAGGAAACTGGGGTGCAGATCAAGCCAATCAGCCTGGCCTCCGCCCACCTTGGCATCAACTCCCAGACAGCCAGCCTGTGGGGCATTCTGCTGATCGGCGTTATTCCTGGCCTGCTCCTTCTGGCCGGCATCGCGACCTGGCTATACAGGAGGCACCTATGAACCGGCTGCTTGGGCGCATCCTTGCCTTTGGCCTGCTGACCACGGCCCTGGCCGGTGTTTTCCTGTTCCTGCTGGCACAGCAAAGGCCGATTCGCGAAGACAGCCTGCAGTTCTCGCAGCGTGAACCCACACAGATCGCGCGCATCGATGTCAGCAACGCCGAGGGCAGCTATGCCATCAGCTATGACAGCCTTGAGGGCGGCTACGTCATTGGCGATGTGCCGGCGGAGCTGGCGGATATGGATCGATTTATCCAGTTCATGATGAATGCCGCGAACCTCGGCGCCGAAGCGGCCATACAGGGGGCAGGCAGGCTGGATGACTATGGTCTGGAGAAACCACAGGCTCAAATCACCGTTAGCTTTGATGATGGTCAGAGCCTGCGCTTTGACTTGGGGGATCAGGAAAAGGTCTCAGGCAACTATTATCTGGCGCTTGAGGGCCGCGACGGCGTCTATCTCTATGGCAAAGCGGCCGCCGAGGCCTTCCTGGCTGATCAATCCTACTTCGTCTCCCGTCAGGTTACCCCGCCGCTGCAGGTGTCCAGCCCACTCTCTGCCATACGCGACGCTGAGTTTAGTGGCAAGCAGCTGGATGAAACCATTAGGATACAGGCCGTCATGGGCGCGAATGATGAAATACGTAAGGATGCCCTGTCCTTTGGCGCCGCGACACACCTGGTACGCGGCAGAGCGACGCACGAGCTGGATCAGGCAGGTGGCATCCGGGTGCTGGGGTCCTTGCTGGGCATCCAGGCCATCAAAGTAGAGGGCTATAATTTAGGCGATGACGAGCTGCGAAGCTATGGCTTCGACGACCCGGACATGCAGGTCAGCTTTGTGCTGGGTGACAGGGCGCTGGCTGATCCCAGGATCGAGCTGAAGCTGGTGAGGGCCGGAGATGACAGTTTTTACGCCATGGTGGGGGGCCGGAATGTCGTCTACCTGATCAACCGCCCCGCCTTCTATGATCTGCGCTACGAGGACTTGATCATGCGCTACTTCATCTCCCCCATGCTGGTGGATGTCAAGGGTCTGTCCATCCGAACGCCAGAGGAAAGCTACGAAGTCAGCTATGATCGGACGCCAGAACGCGAGGAGATCATCACGCTCAATGGCAAACCGATAGCCTCTGAGGCTTTCCATGCTTTCTATCGCCTGGTCACCAGCGCCGCCGCTGACGGAGAACTCGTGCGTGCCGAAGCCCCCCAAAACGAAGCATCGCTGGAAATCATTTACCGCTACAAGACGGAGCAAAAGCCAGACGATGTCCTGCGTTTCTACCCTGGAAGCCCCAGGCGCATGCTGGTGCAGGTCAATGATGTGATAGAACTGGATATCCGCGAGAGCTTTGTAACGCGCCTGATAGCTGCCTGTCAGTCACTGGCATCGGGCACAGCCATTGAAGAGAATTGGTAATACAGTTGGAGGAGCACTAACTATGGAGAGCCGCTTAGTCGTTGCCGTCATCGGCGCAGGGATGATCGCCACCAAGGCACACATCCCTGCCTATCAGAGCCTGCCTGACAGTGTCAAGATAACCGCCATCGTGGACAGCTCGGAGGAGAATGCTCAGCGCGTCGCTCTGCAGGCGGATATACCAAAGTGGTATACCGACGCGGAGACCATGCTTCGGGCAATCAAGCCCGACCTGGTGTCAGTCTGCACCCCTAATGTTTCTCATGCGGGCTTTGTGCGCCTTGCCCTGGAGCACGGTTCCCACGTGCTCTGTGAGAAACCCCTGGCGCTTACCTGGCGCGAGACCAAGGAGCTGTTCGACCTGGCTGCCAGCAAGGGCAAGATGCTCATGGCCTGCCAGACGCTGCGCTTTGACCGCGAGTACCTGGCCGCCAAGGAGATGGTGGATTCGGGCCTGCTGGGCAAGATCTATTATGCGGAGTTAACCGCCATCCGCAGGCGGGGCATTCCCAAATGGGGCGTCTTTCACCGCAAGGAGCTCAATGGCGGCGGCTGCCTGTGCGATCTGGGCGTGCATATGATCGATGCCGCGATGTGGCTGATGGGCACACCCAAGATAGAAGCGATCAGCGGCAGCGCCGCGTCCTACATCGCGCGCGGCGAGACAGGCGTGCATACCAGTTTGGTGGAGTCGGGCGCGCCGGCCGGTGTCAGCAACGCCAGGCCCTACCTGCCCGAAGAGTTCGAGGTGGAAGAGTTCGCCGCCGGGTCAGTGCGCTTTGAGGATGGCCTGCGCATGAACTTCAAGACCAGCTGGGCGCTGAATCTGCCGCCCCAGTTCAACCTGTCGCTGGCGGGCAGCAAGGCCGGCCTGACACTGCCGGGACTCAAGCTCTACTCCGTCATGGGGCGCTATCAGGCGGATATCACGCCCAGGGTCTTCAAGGAAGGCCCCCATGACGCACAGCCTTTCTCCGGCCATTACCTCTTGATCGAAAATGCCGTTCATCATCTGCTGCATCAGGTGCCGCTGATCGTGCGCCCAGAGCAGACGCTATCAGTCGCAGCCATCATCGATGCCTTTTATCTGGCAAGCGATTTGAACCGGGAAGTGCAGACCGAGGAGATCACCGGTCTGTCCAAATAAAGGAGGATTATCATGAAAGTTGGCCTGTACTCCATTTCCTGCTCCGGCGTCTGGTTCAATGACCGGCCGGCACTGACTGTGGAGGAGTTCATCGACACCGCCAAACGCTACGGCTACGACGGGGTGGAGATCGACCTGAAGCGACCGCACGGTTCCCCGCTGGACCTGGATGAGAAGCGCTGCCAGGAGATCGTTGCCTACGCCAAGCAGCAGGGACTCGAGATCTGCGCCACTGCAGCCAATAACAATTTCGCCACCGTCATTCCGGAATTGCTTGAGAATGAGCTCCTGATGGTGCGCGAGCAGATCAAGGTGACCAAAATGCTGGGCGCGCCCGTCCTGCGTCTCTTTGCCGCCTGGCGGGGCATCGTTATGCGCAACGGCATCGCCTCCTATGAGCCGACGCGCAAGGCAGAGTATTACGGCGCGCTGCGCTATGAGCTGTATCAGAACATACTGGCCGCCTTCAAGGAGTGCGCCAAATGGGCGGAGGAAGCAGGCGTCATGCTGGCGCTTCAGAACCATCACCCCATCATCGAGACCTACGAGGACATGCTGGAGTTTGTGCGCCTGGTGGATTCCCCCAACTTCAAATGCTGCTTTGACGCGCCCTGCTGCGGCTGGACCGAGAAGACGCAGAGCACCGAGTACATGACAAAGGCCGTGGAAGAGGTGGGCGAGCTGCAGCAGCTGTCTCACGCCAATGCCGAGTTCGTGCAGCACAAGGATGGCAGCGTGGAGATGGTCTCCTTTGATCCACATGCCCAGCCGGTGCTCACCAACTATCCAGCCTTCATCAAGGCCTCCAAGAAGGCCGGCTACAAGGGCTATATCAACTATGAGTTCTGCCACATGCCCTTCCGTGACGGCAAGGTCTTGGGCTACAATGACTATATTGAGGATCAGATCCGTCTGGCCCAGATATACTTCCGCAATCTCATCGAGCAAAATTAAAACATATAGCACCCGACGAAAACGTTGTCTCACCCCGCCGCATGTGCTATACTTGCTTTGTTAGAACAGATAATACAGGGCTTCGGAGCGATAGCTCTGACAATAAATACACCACAGGAGGAGAGCATCATGAGGAAACTGGTTGCTATCATGTTGGCTGTTCTGTTGGTCCTGGGGCTGGCCATGTCGGTCGGCGGGGCTGAGCAGGAAGTCAAGAAACTCAAGCTCGCCAGCCACAACGCGGTCATTGAAGGCAATGCCTATCGCGTGCGCTACGAGCTGGACATCCAGGAGGCCGCCAAGGCTGCGCTGGAGAAGGGCTTTGACATCAGTTATTCGTCCTTTGTGTCCAACTGGGACCCGGCGACGGAGACCCAGCAGCTGCAAAACAGCATCAACGAGGGCTATGACATCATTCTGGTCAATCCGGTGGCGCCCACAGGCCTGGACCCCATCATCGAGAAGGCACAGGATGCCGGCCTGACCTACATCAACGTTGACTGTGAATATCTGTCTGAAGATGTCACCATCCTCAACATCTCAACAGATCAGTACTATCTGGGCTACAAGACGGCCAGCTATGCCGGCGAAGTGCTGGGCAAAGGCGCCAAAGTAGTGCTGATCAGCGCCATCAACGGCAACGCAGCCAACACCTTCCGCGACAATGGCTTCATGAAGGGCATCGAGGAGAATGAGTTCGAGCTGATTGGTCACTACAATCATGACTGGGACAACACCAAGAGCCAGCAGATCATGACCGAGGTCATCAACAGCGGCGTCGCCTTTGACGGCGTGCTGATCTCGCAAAGCGCCGAGGCCGCTCTGGCTGCCTACGAAGTGACGGGCGCCACGCTGCCCAAGTTCATTGGCTTTGGCGACACCGGTGAATACATGCAGCGCATGCTCAAGATCAATGAAGACGGCATCAAGGTGCCCTATATCGTCGTCTCCAATCCTCCCGGTGTGGGTGGCTCTGCGCTCAACTTTGGCCTCAACCAGCTCCTGGGCAAAGAACTGCAGGATGATGTGTACGAGAAGCACGGCAACCCCAAGACCCACAGCATCTTCCTGCCCAGCAAGATCTGGTACACCGATCAGAACCAGGAAGAGTACCGCGCGATGGCCGAAGGCATGACGCCCGGTGACACCATCACCTACTGGCTGACCATCGATGAGGTGGCCGAGACTTACTTCAAGTAAGCACATTATCCCCTTCCCTTAAGCGCTTGGCCGGCAGGGCTGACCGCCGGCCAAGCCGTCTTTATACCCTGAATTACATTTTCTGTCTGGAGGTACCCAGTTCTTGATTGAGATGCGGGACATCCATAAGCACTATGGCGCGGTGCAGGCCCTCAAAGGGGCCAGGCTTGATGTCCATCCGGGCCGTATCACGGCGCTGGTGGGCAGCAATGGCTCGGGCAAATCCACCCTGGTCAAGGTGCTGGCCGGCTTGGTCAATCCCAATGCGGGCGAGATATCTATCGATGGGCAGCGCGTCACCATACGCTCGGGCACCGATGCGGCGGCACTTGGCATCGCCACCGCCTTTCAGGATCTCAGCCTGGTGCCCACCATGACGGTGGCGGACAATCTGCTGCTGGGCAACGAACCTATTGCCGCCCTTGGCTTCCTCAATCAGGAGGAGGTCATGCGCAAAGTAGGCGAAGTCATCAAGCGCTTTCACCTCAGCTGTGACCCGCATGAGTATGTCCAGTCCCTTCCCCCCTCCACACGCAGCATGCTGGAGATTGCCAAAGCTGTGTCGCGCAAACCCAGGCTGCTCTTGCTTGACGAGGCCACAGCCGCATTGCATCAGGATGAGATCGAGGTGCTCTTTGGCATC
>CAKTTM010000095.1 GCA_934615145.1 uncultured Clostridia bacterium
GCCACCACATAGAGGCCCGCGCGCTCGTAGATGCGCTGCGCGTGGTTCTCAGTGCCAGTAAAGAGGGTGGAGAAGGTGGCGCCCTCGTCCACAAACTCCTGCATCAGCAGCTGAAAGAGCACATCGCCGATGCCGCGCCTGCCATAGAGCGGGTCCACGCAGATGCCGGTGAACCAGCCCCGGCCGCTGCGCTGCAGATCCACAGGGCCAGTGAAGCCCACGATCTTGTCTTCATGCGTGGCCACCAGGATCGGCCGGGGGCCCGCGGGCTTCTTGCCGTCCACCCAGAGGCTTTCGTCTGCGTTGGGCAGGCCCAGCTGCCAGGCCACGGTCTCGGTCTTTAGCACATTGCGCCAGTACTCGCTGCCCACCCGGTCGCACATGCCGTCAAAGTCGTAGTTGAGGCTGGCGTCGTAGCGCCCGGTGTAGACGCCCTCCTTTGCCAGCTCCGCCTGGCGCTGGGCGGTGTTGTCGGGGAAGCTGTAGTCCTTCAGATCCCTGTACATCGCCACCTCGCGGTAGCGCGGCTCGTAGCCCAGGGCCTTGAGGAAGGCATAGCCGGCGCTGCTCTCCTCGGCGCCCGGCGCCTTGTTATGGTCATGGCCGGGGGTGCCCGGGATGCGCCAGCTCAGCTGCAGCGGGTTCTGGTCCGAGCAGACCATCGTGGCCTTGCCCTGATCCAGGAAGTGCTTTTCCAACCTCTGCACCAGCGCCTTGCCGATGCCGTGGCGGCGGTGGCCGTCCTTGACAAAGACGCAGCTGATATAGCCTGGCGTGTTCTCATGGGTCTGCTTGGGCAGGAACTGCGTCAGCTGCGTGCCATGCACGAAACCGACCACCTCTTCCCCCGCCTGCGCCACAAAGGCCACCATGCCCGGCCGGAAAAAGTCGTGCTCAAACTGCTGCTTGCTCAGCGGGCTGTAGATGGCCTCGCCCTTTTCCGCGCTGTGGTTGAATAGCTCAAGCGCCGCCGCGCGGTCAGCGGCCTCCAGGGGCCGGATCTGAATGTTCTCTTTCATGCTGTGCCTCCTTAGTCGTACAGAAGATGGGGTGCCAGCGCCTCACGGAAGGCGGCAACGCCGGGCAGGAAATGCGCCTGAAGCTGCGGGCCGTCCATCTGACCGGTGCGGTACAGATCGGTGCCCAGCAGCTTGTCAAGGGAATAGACCTTGCCCTCGTCCCAGCTGGTATAGCTCAGCTGCTCTGGGTACATCTCGCGCACCGCGTCCAGCAGCAGCAGCGCCGCCAGGAAGGGATCGCCCTGCTCACGGTCGGTGATGTGCAGCTGGACGCCGTGGCACAGCGTGCCCGCGTGCTTGCTGAAAGTGGGCTGGAAGGAGGCCGCGCGGAAGTGGATGCCCGGCAGCTTGACCTTGGCCATGCGCTGCTCCAGTTGGCGGGCGTTGACATAGGGCGCGCCAATGAGCTCAAAGGGCTGGGTGGTGCCGCGTCCCTCGGACAGGTTGGTGCCTTCAAAGATGCAGGTGCCCACATAGCAAAGCGCCGCCGCCAGGCTTGGGCAGTTGGGCGAGGGGGCCACCCAGGGCAGGTCGGTATCGTCCAGGTGCATATGGCGCTGCCAGCCCTGCAGCGGCGCCACGGTCAGGTCCAGATCCAGCTTGAGATATTGCCGCGCGTAGCGGGCAAACTCACCCACCGTCATGCCGATGCGGGTAGGCATCTCATAATCCCCCACGAAGGAGCGGTATTTGAGGTCGAGGATGGTGCCGCCATGCCTGTGCCCGCCGATGGGGTCGATGCGGTCCAGCACCAGCACCGGCTTGCCTGCCTTGGCGCAGGCCTCCATGGCATAGGCCAGGGAATACAGGTAGGTGTAGAAGCGCACGCCCACATCCTGTATGTCATAGACCAGTATGTCAAAGGCGTCGAGCATCTCCTGCGTCATGTGCTGGGAGGCGCCGTAGACGCTGTAGACGGTAATGCCGGTATCCTCGTCCACATAGGTGCTGACTTTCTCACCCGCCTGTCGGTCACCGCGCACGCCATGCTCACAGGCAAACAGGGCACTGAGGCCATAGCGCTCGTGCAGAATGTCGATGGTGCTTTTCAGGTCATGATTGATGCCGGTGGGGTTGGTCATCAGGCCGATGCGCCGGCCTTTGAGCAGGTGATCGTAGTTTACGATGCTGTCGATCCCGCTGAGTACCTGGGCTTTCCTGGTCATGGGTTCCTCCTCAATCAATATCATTGCAGTCGATAGAAACTGTAGGGTACCTGGTCACGATCCCTGGCGAAGCGGCTGTGCTTCATGCAGTCAAATGAGGCCTCCAGCTGCCTGCGCTCAAACAGCTCGCTGATGCCAAGCCGTCTGCAGTCCGCCGCGAAGGCATCGACCGCGGCATCGCGATCCGGGCTGTCCAGCGGGCTTTGCGTCAGCAGCACATAGCGGGTGGACAGCAGCTCCAGCTCCAGCCGCTGGCGGTGATCAGGATCCACCGTGGCCGCCAGCGCCTGCTGCAGCAGATCCTGCGCCAGGCGCAGCCAGCTACCTTGTAGATAAGGGGCATCCGGCCCGTCGTAGAGGCTCATGTGATGGGGCTGCACGGCCCCGTCTGCCAGTGCCAGACAGGCCAGCACCTTGTCTGCCGCGGCCTGGCCATAATAGCCGCGCACAAAGCGCTCTCTCATCGCCTGCAGGTCGGCGTCCGGATCCCACAGCAGGCGCGCCATACAGTAGACCTTCAGCGCAGCAAAGGCCGAGGTCTGCCCGGGCGAATAGTTCCCCTGCAGGAAGAGGCCTTCCACCCCCTGATCGCGGTACCAGCGCAGGGTCTGCTGAAGGGCGGGCAGGTTTGGGAAGGGCTGCAGGTAGTTAGCATAGTTGCAAGTATAGTCCCAGATATACAGATGCTGGCAGGCCGCTGCCCAGCCCTGCAGATGCTCTGCGAAGTCGCCGCCCGCACTGAAAGACCTGGCGCTGGCCGTGGCCACATCAATGCGGCCCACCTCAGCGTCGCAGCTATCAAGCGCATGGGAGAAGCAGCGCTCGATGGGGCAGAGCCTGATGATCACATTGTCCCGCGCCTTGAGCTGTCTGGGCGGCTTCCTGCCATAGAGATAGGCGAAGGTGTGGATATAGTTATCTGGAAACTCGGGCCGGACGGCATCGGCCACCTGATTGACAAAGTGCAGCAGGCTGCCTGACTGGCTGCCCTCCCTGTCGTCGATGGCGGCGCAGTCCGGGCACTCGCAAGGGGCATACCAGTCGTTCATGGAGACGGAGAATATCTGACAGTCAGGATGCTCCCGCATCCAGCTGAGCACCTTGTCCGTCACGATGGCCAGCACCTGGGGGTTGCTTAAGCACAGCTGGCTGAAATCCTTCTGCCGCTTGCCATCCACCAGGGAGAAATACTCAGGATGGCTGTCAAAGTACTCTTGCGGGTCCACCAGCGCATCAAAGCTGTGGCTGTAGTTGTAAAACTTAAGGCCCCAGGCGCTGCCCGCCGGTAGGCCGCCGCGCGAGGCATTGAGGCGCAGCTGCACCGCAAAGTCCGGCGCCAAGGCGCCCCGCCAATAGAGCTCGCGATGGGCGAAGGCGGGAGCAGAGACCAGGTGCACGGGCTTGATGACCGCCTGCTCGGGCAGCAGCGCGCAGTCGGCCGCCAGAAAGTGGCAGTCAAGCGCCTGCTCGAAAAAGGCAAGGGCGCCATACATCGCGCCCGCCTGGTCGCCCGCCTCGATGAAAGCGCCCAGCGCGGACACCCGCAGCGCAAAGCCCTCCGGGCCGTGATCAGCCCGGAGCAGGCCGATGGGGAAGCCCTCTGGATCGGACTGAAAGCCCAGCCTCCCCAGCCAGTGGCGCAGCAGCTCGCCCGCCGGCTCATGCCAGCTGGTGACGCAGACAGAAGACATTTGTTTCACGATGCCTCCATGCAAGAAAGGGGCCCGGCCAGGCCGGGCCCCCAGGTCGGTCAGGGATTACTTGCCCAGCAGCTTGGCGTAGGCCGCGCTGCCCTCATCGATGATGGCCTGCAGGCCAGCGGGCTTGAGGGCCTCATACTGCTTGTAGAACTCGTCCACGCTGATCTGGCCGGCAATGGCCTGATCGCGCAGCACGGCAACGCCGGTGGTGATGGTCTCACCCGCGTACTCGGTGTAGGCCTCGGTGGCCAGCACCTGGGGCATCGCGTAGAAGAAACCATTGTTGACAACGGCCAGGCCGTTGTAGAAGGACTGGGAGGCATCATCCAGGTCGTCGACGGTCTTGCCGCCAAACAGGCACTGGGTGAAGGCGTCGGTCAGCCACTTACCGCCGAAGGGCTCGTATTCCATGCCGGCCAGGCGATAGTCCACAAAGCCATTGGCCACGTACTCGGGCTTCAAGATGCGCTTGCCGTCGACCAGGTCATGGTGCACGCCCTCGATGCCGTAGTTGTACAGCACGATGCCTTCCTCGCTGAAGTTCCAGTTGAAGAGCTTGAGGATGTCTTCCACCTTGCCGGCCTTCTCAGCCGCCGTGGTGATGGTCCACACGCCGGTCACCGCCGCGCGCTCCTGGGTCATGCGGTCGCCGTGGGGGCCGGTAATCGGGGGCACGCAGACCCACAGGGCGTCCGCCGCGCCGCCTTCACGGTTGGAGTAGGTGGACAGCTTGGCGCGCTCGGCCCAGGTCATGGTGGTGCCCACCAGGTTGGAATCCATCACGGTGAACAGTTCCGCCTGGGTGCGGGTGGCAAACTCGGGATCCAGCAGGCCTTCCTTGAACAGCATCTGCGCTGCCTCCAGGAACTCCTTGAAGCGCGGATGCTCATAGACCAGGGTGTAGGTGCCATCATCCAGCACAGCAAACTGGCTGTTGGAGGAGGCCTTGATGCCAAAGGCGTTGAGCAGGGACTGCAGGGCGCGCTCGCCGTTGCCGCCCTTTTCCAGCGCCAGGGGGATCTCGTCGGTGGTGTCGCCATTGCCGTTCATGTCGTTGTCACGGATGCCGCGCCAGACCGCCAGCCAGTCCTCCCAGGTCTCGGGGGCCTTGAGGCCCAGCTTGTCCAGCCAGTCCTGGCGGATCATCACCGACTGGGAACCGGGCACATCCACGATGGTGGGGATGGAGTAGATGTGGCCGTCGGCGCTGCGCCAGTTGGCCATGCGATGCTCGCCCACGGCTTCGACGATGTTGGGGATCAGGTGCAGGTAGTCATCCAGGGGGATGATGGCGCCTTCGCTGACCAGGTTGGACACGCCGTAGTCACCGGCGTTGAGGATGTCAGGCAGATTGCCTGAGGCCAGCAGGGTGGCAACCTGGGTGCCATAGTTGTCGCCCACGCGCCAGTCGATCTGAACGCGCGCGTTGGTGCGCTCCAGGATGGTGGGGAAATAGTAGGTACCGTCAAACTCTGTGGGATAGTTGTTGAAATGAACGCCCATGCCCTTGATCGACAATTCCTTGTCAAAGTAGAGGTTGGGGCTCTTTTCCGCCAGCACGCTGCCGATTGACAACAGCATGACAGCAGCCAGTACCAGTGCCAGGATTCTCTTCATGTAGTCGTACCCTCCTTATGATGTTGTTATGCACACAGGGCTTGCCCTGCGGTAACCTGTTCTTATACTGAACTCAATCGTAAACGCTCGGGTGGGCCGGTCTTTTTGCGCCTGCGCGTTTCCTCATTCGTTCAGTATTAGCCCTTGACCGATCCCAGCATCACGCCGCTGACAAAGTAGCGCTGCACAAAGGGATAGACGGCGATCATGGGGATCATGGAGACCACCAGCACACCATTGCGCATCTGCTGGCCCAGGGCCGCCGCACCCGAGGTGGTGCTGTCGCTGGCGACGGAAATATTGTGGATGGAGGCCTCGGCATTGAGCACCAGTTCTTTGAGCACCAGCTGCAGGGTGTAATTCTTGCGCTCTGCCAGGAAGAGCAGGGCGTTTAGGTAGTCATTCCAGTGCCCCACGATGATCCACAGCGCGACGGTCGCCAGCACCGGCTTTGACAGCGGGATGATCAGGCGAAAGAGGATCAGAAAGTCATTGGCCCCGTCGATGCGGGCCGACTCCACAATGGAGATGGGCACCGACTGGAAATAGCTGCGCACGATGACCACATTGTAGGCCGCCAGCATGGCGTTGATGATCAGCGCCCAGAGGCTGTTGTGCAATCCCAGCGTCCTGATGGTCAGGAAGGTGGGGATGATGCCGGAGTTAAACCACATGGTAAAGAGTATCAATAGGTTGAACAGCCGCTTGCCGTAAAAGTCGCCAAAGGCCAGCGGGTAGGCGGCCAGGCTGGTCAGCAGCAGGCTGCAAAAGCAGCCCACCAGCGCCACAAAGACGCTGTTGCCAATGGAGTTCCACAGGTCCCGGTTGGCGAATATCAGCTGGTAGCTGCTCAGGTCAAGGCCCCTGGGGTAGAAAGTGACCTCGGCCCTGAGCACGGCGTAGGAATCGCTCATGGAGATGGACAGCATGTTGAGCAGCGGGTATAGGAAAAGCGCGCATAGCAGCAGCATCAACACGATGTTGAGCGCGTCAAAGGCTCTGGCGCCCGCGCCCCTGCGGACAAAGTCTCTCTTTTGCCTGATGGGCATGCTTGACTGTGTCATTGTCTCTCCTTAGAACAGCGAGGTCTCAGAGTACTTTTTGCTGACAAAGTTGGCGCCCACCACCAGGATCACGCTGATGACGGAGTTGAACAGGCCTGCAGCCGTGGCGTAGCCCCACTTCTGCCCCTCCATGCCCGTCTTGTAGACAAAGGTGGGCAGCATCTCGGAGGCGGCCAGGTTCAGGTTGTTCTGCAGCAGATAGACCTTTTCAAAGTTGACATCCAGCATCCGCCCTACGCGCATGATCAGCAGCAGGATGATGGTGGTGGACAGGGCCGGCAGCGTCACATACAGCACCTGATGCCAGCGGTTTGCGCCATCAATGCGCGCAGCCTCGTAGAGCTCCTGATCGATGCCGGCGATGGCGGCCACATAGATGACGGACTCCCAGCCCACCGAC
>CAKTTM010000096.1 GCA_934615145.1 uncultured Clostridia bacterium
GCGACATACCGCTCAAAGGCCTGATGCGCAGCATGTTCACCATTCCCTATATGTTCCCGCCCTTCTTTGGGGCTATGGCCTGGGAGCTGCTGCTCTCGCCCCGCTCGGGCTACCTGAACAACTGGCTGATGACCACCTTTGGCCTGGCCACAGCCCCCTTTAACATCAACAGCATCGGCGGCATCGTCTTTGTGGAGCTGAGCTACTACTTTCCCTTTGTGTTCATGCAGGTGGTCTCCGCCCTGGAGCGCATGGACCCAACGCTGGAGGAGTCCGCCCGCATCGCCGGTGCCAAGCAGTGGTATGTCATCCGGCGCATCACCATGCCCCTGGTGCTGCCTGCGACCAGCGCGGGCGCGCTGCTCATCCTGACCTCTTCGCTTTCGCACTTTGGCGTGCCTGCCATCCTGGGCTTCAGCAAGAAGATATATACGCTGCCCACGCGCATCTACCAGCTGATCTCCCGCGCCTCAGGTTCCTTCCAGGGCATCCGCGAGGGTGCGGCGCTGTCCATCCTGCTGGTCATCGTGGTGATGCTGGCCCTCTGGCTGCAAAAGGTGGTGCTGCGCTCTGGCAGCTACGACATCATCAGAGGCAAGTCCATGCGTCCCATGCTCATCAAGCTGCGCGGGGCCAAGTATCCCCTGCTGGCGCTTAGCTTTATCAGCCTGTTTGTCATCGTGGTGGTACCGCTGCTGATGATTATACTGGTCGGCCTGCTGCGCGCCTACGGCCTGCCGCTGAGCATGGAAAACTTCACACTGGACAACTTCAAAAACCTCTTCAACCACAAGATGGTGGCGGACTCGGTCACCAACTCTCTGTTCCTGTCGGTGGCGGCGGGTGTCATCGCCATGTTCCTGGGCGTGATGATCGCCTATGTCATCAACAAGATCAAGCCCAGGGGCAAGACGGCGCTGGAGATCATCTCCATCCTGCCCTACTCCATCCCCGGCATTGTGCTGGCGATCGGTGTCATCCTGGCCTGGAGCGGCAACCTGGGCGTCAACCTGTACAACACCATCTGGATCATACTGGTCGCCTACATCGCCCGCTATGTGGCCTTCTCCATGAAGTCGGCTTCCGCCAGCCTGCAACAGGTGCACTATTCGCTTGAGGACGCGGCGCGCTCCAGCGGTGCCACGCACTTTGAGTCGCTGACCGATGTCACCATCCCGCTGATACGGCCCTCGATGATATCCGGATTCTTCCTGATCTTCCTGCCCGCCATGCGCGAGCTCACCACCTCGGTGCTGCTCTATGGCCCCTATACCAGGACGCTTGGCGTGGCCATCTACTCGCTGCGCTCCGACGGTTACATTGTGGATGCCTCAGCCCTGGCCGCGATGACCATCGTGCTGATCATCATCTGCAATGCCATCGTCAACATGATCGTCAAGGACAGGAAGAAGGTGTAGCATGGATCAGATTGTACTCAAAAATGTCACCAAGACCTTCACCACCAAGACCCTTGGCACCGTGACCGCTGTGGATAAGCTGAACCTCACCATCAAGGAGGGCGAGTGCTTCTCCTTCCTGGGGCCTTCGGGCTGCGGCAAGACGACCACGCTGCGCATGATCGCGGGCTTTGAGGATCTGACCGAAGGCGAGATTCATCTCTGTGGCCGTCCGGTGTCCATGAAGGACAAGAACCTCTATGTGCCGCCGGAGGAGCGCGGCCTGGGCATGGTCTTCCAATCCTTCGCGGTCTGGCCGCACCTGAACATCTTTGAGAATGTGGCCTTTCCCCTCAAGGTGCGCAAGGTGCCCAAGGATGAGATGATGCAGCGCGTGGAAAAGGCGCTGAAGCATACCAGCCTGGAGGGCATGGAAAAGGTCTTCCCAGGCTCGCTGTCCGGCGGCCAGCAGCAACGCATCGCGCTGGCGCGCGCCATTGTGACCAACCCCAAGGTGATGCTGCTGGATGAGCCGCTGAGCAACCTGGATCCCAAGCTGCGTGAGACCATGCGCTTTGAGATCAAGGAGCTGCAAAAGGAATTTAACTTCACCATCGTCTTTGTCACCCATGACCAGGCAGAGGCCATGGCGCTGTCTGACCGCATGATGGTGATGGACATGGGCCGCATCATCCAGGTGGGCACGCCCACGGAGCTGTACAACAAGCCCATCAACCAGTTCGTGCACAAGTTCCTGGGTCAGTCCACCTTTACCCAGGTGGACATCCGCGGTGGCAAGGCCTATCCCAAGGGCGACGCTGAGCACGCCCTGCCGGTGGATGTGCCGCCGGACGCAGAGCCGCACATGATCATGGCCACCAGGCCCAACCAGATCGACATGAACCGCACAGCGGGCTACCCCTCCCAGGTGATCAAGCGCAGCTTTTTGACCAACCACGCCGAGTACCTGGTCAAGGTGGGCGAGGCGGTCATCAAGGTGCAGACCCCGCACCGCAATGAGTTTGAACAAGGGGAGAGCTGCTTCCTGCGCTTTCCCGGCGCCATGTGGTATGCGCCGGACTCCGAGGCCTTGGAGGCCGAGCGCAACCGGCGACAGCTGGTATAAGCAAACCCATCAACCCCAAGCTCAAGGCCCTGCACAGCAATTGCGCAGGGCCTTGAGCCTGCTTTCCTCTGCATCTTGTGACCATGCCCTATTTGGTGTATAATCCGTACATTACTGTGTGGAGGAGTGTGGTACTTTCATGGGTGAACCTTCTCACCCTTCCTTATTGGGCCCCATTCTGATGATCTTTGTACTGACCATCATCAATGCTTTTCTCGCGGGGGCTGAAATGGCCTTCGTTTCCCTCAATCCTGCCAAAATCAAAGAGCTTGCCGACCAGGGGGACAAGCGCGCCCGCAAGGTGCGCCGGCTGCTGGAGGATCCGGATTCCTTCATCAGCGCCATCCAGGTGGGCATTACCTTTGCCGGCTTCTTGAACTCCGCTTCCGCCTCGCAGACCTTTGTGAGGATGCTGGCGCCGGTGTTTGGCATGGGGCAGGCGGCGGAGACCGCGGCCACCTTTGTGGTGACGCTGCTGATCTCCTATGTCACCCTGGTGCTGGGCGAGCTCTACCCCAAGCAGCTGGCCCTGCAGGTGCCGGAGGCCTACGCCCGCGGCGCCGCCGGCACCATCCTGGTGCTCAAGGCCATCTTCAAGCCCTTCATCTGGCTGCTTAATGTGTCCACCGGGCTGCTCAAGCGCCTGACGCCCATTGACTTTACGAAAAAAGAAGACAAGCTGACCCGCCAGGAGATCAAGGCGCTGCTGAACTCCAGCCACAATGACGGCGCCATCGACATGGACGAGTTCAACATGATGCGGGGCGTGCTGTCGCTGGACAGCCGCACCGTGCGCGAGATCATGGTGCCGCGCATCGATACCGACATGATCGATGTGCTGGAGCCCCAGCAGGAGAACATCGACTTCCTGATGAAGCAGCGGCACACCCGCATCCCGCTCTACCGCGAGACCAAGGACGAGATCATCGGCATCCTGCACCTGAAAGACGTGCTGATCCACCAGGAGGCGCTGCGCAGCGGCCGCGAGACCCTGGAGCAGGTGGCCCGCCCGGCGCTGCTGGTGCCCGATACGCTGTCGACTGACGAAATGCTGCTGAAATTTCAAAAAACAAAGCAGCACATGGCGGTGCTGGTGGATGAGTTTGGCGGCGTGGCCGGCATCGTGACGCTGGATGACCTGATCGGCGAAATCATCGGCGACATCCGCGATGAATATGACGACGACACGGATGACTACCGCGTGATCGACGACCACGAGGTGATCTTAAAGGGCTCCATGCCCGTCAACGACATCAACAAGCTCTATGACCTGGGCATCGAGACCGAGGACGCCGACACCGAGCACTACGCCTTCACCGTGGTGGAGGCCACCGGCACGCGCATCGAGACGGTGCTGATGCGGCTCAAGCCCAGAGAAGAGAACGCGCAGAAAGAAGAGGAAAAGGATGTCCAGCCAGACAGAGCATAATACACCCACCTGCGCGGGCTGCGGTGGTGGCAGCGGCTGCTGCCAGCAGGCCGCGGATGGCAAGGCCCGCAAGCCGGGGCGCATCCCCTGGCTGGCGCTGGTATTGCTGTGCATGATAGGGGCGGCGATGCTGTTTAGCCAGCTGTTTACCAGCGGCAAGGCGGAGACGCTGCCCGAGCCCTCACAGAAGGAGAATAGCCTGATGGAAGATGTGATGAAGAACAAACCCACCTACACCCGCATGTCGGAGCTGGCCATGATGGGGCAGCTGAGCGACCTGCAATATGCCGTCACCCAGGAGTCGGCCACCGAGCCCGCCTTTTACAATGAGTACCACGATCACTTTGAGCCGGGCATCTATGTGGACATCACCTCCGGCGAGCCGCTGTTCCTGTCGACGGACAAGTTCGAATCCGGCTGCGGCTGGCCCGCCTTTTCCAAGCCCATCACCGAGGACCTGATCAGCGAGCTGAAGGACCGCAGCTTTGGCATGATCCGCACAGAGGTCAGAAGCTCGCTGTCCGACGCCCACCTGGGCCATGTCTTTGACGACGGCCCCAAGGAGCTGGGCGGCCTGCGCTACTGCATCAACTCCGCCTCGCTCAAGTTCGTGGCCAAGGCCGATATGGAGGCGCAGGGCTATGGCTGGCTGCTGCCGCTGATCCCCTGACGGATGGACAGCATGAGCATCTACACCATCCCCTTTAAGGACAGAGAGGGTCAGCCCACCACGCTTGCAAACTATCAGGGCCAGGTGCTGCTGATCGTCAATACCGCCACCGGCTGCGGCTATACGCCGCAGTACGCCGCCCTGCAAAAGCTGCAGGAGGCCTACCAGGCCCGCGGCTTTCAGGTGCTGGATTTTCCCTGTAATCAGTTTGGCGGCCAGGCGCCGGGCAGCATGGCGGAGATCGACAGCTTCTGCGCGATCAACTACCAGACCAGTTTTCCCCGCTTTAACAAGCTGGATGTCAACGGCAAGAACGAGGCGCCGCTGTATGCCTACCTCAAGGAGGCCCAGCCCGGCGCCCTGGGCAAGCGCATCAAGTGGAACTTTACCAAGTTCCTGGTCGATCGCCAGGGCCAGGTGCTCAAGCGCTACGCCCCGGCCGACAAGCCCGAGGATATCGCGGCCGACATCGAGGCCTTACTGTAATACCGCAGCACCACAGACGAGGAGTACCCATGCCCATCACCTACGAACAGGTCAAGCAAAACCCAGCCGTGCGCGCCTATATCCAGAAGGCGGACGAGGCGCTGATCGCCCTGGGCTATACCGAGCACAGCTTTGCCCATGTGACCAAGGCCGCGGTGACGGCGGCCGATATTCTAAAGCAGCTGGGCCGCGGCGAGCGCGAGCAGCAGCTGGCCGCCATCGCCGCCTACCTGCACGACATCGGCAATGTGGTCAACCGCAAGGGGCATGAGCTCTCCGGCGCCATCATGGCCTTCACCCTGCTGCACGAGATGGGCGCCTCGCCGGAAGACAACGCCACCATCATCGCAGCCATCGGCAACCATGACGAGGGCACCGCCTTTCCGGTCAGCGATGTGGCGGCGGCTTTGATACTGGCCGACAAGACCGATGTGCGCCGCAGCCGCGTGCGCAACCGCGACACCATCAGCTTTGACATCCACGACAGGGTCAACTACGCGGTGGAGTCGGCCGAGCTGGCCATCGACCAGGCGGCAGGGCACATCAGCCTGACGCTCAAGATCGATACCCAGATCTGCCCGATCTCGGAGTATTTTGAGATATTCTTAGGCCGCATGCTGCTGTGCCGCCGCGCGGCGGAAAAGCTGCAATTGCAGTTCAAGCTGGTCATCAACGGCCAGGCCATGATGTGAGGCAGCAGCGCGGCCCTCGGTCTGCGCCGCCGCCCAAGCAAAGGATCGCCCTGCCGCCGGCGCTTAGCCGGGAGCTGAAGACCCTGGGCTGTCCCATCTGTGGCAAGGGCTTCTACCCCAAGGGCAGCGGCCTCAACTGCAGGCGTGAGCACAGCTTTGACATCAGCGCCACCGGCTATCTCAACCTGGCCCCCGGCCAGGCCGTGCCCGCGCACTACGACGCCGCCAGCTTTGCCAGCAGGCGGCGCTTTTTGCAGGCGGGCTATTATGACCATCTCTTTGAGGCGGTGGCGCCCTATGCCCAGGGGCTGTGCGTGGACATCGGCTGCGGCGACGGCTGGTGGGCGGCGCGGCTGGCGGGGATGGGGCGCAGGATGATCGCCCTTGACAACAGCCGCGAGGCCATCCGCCTGGCCAGCCGGGGGCAGCCCCAGGTCTGCTGGCTGGTGGCCGATCTGGCCCGCCTGCCGCTGCGCGACCAGCGCGCGGACTGCCTGCTCAACCTCTTTGCCCCGGCCAACTACGCCGAGTTTGAGAGGGTACTGAAGCCAGGTGGCTTGCTGGTCAAGCTGGCGCCGGGGCCTGATCATCTAAGAGAACTGCGCCAGGCCGCGGGCGGGCTGATAGGCGATAGCGGGCATGAAACAGGCCGCGTGGCCAAGCACTTTGACCAGCGCTTTGGCCTGCAGGAGCGCAGGCTGGTCAGCCAAACGCTGCCCTTAGACGCTGAGGCGCTGGAGAACCTGATCGCCATGACGCCGCTGCACTTTGGCCTGGATACCGCCGTCATCGACCGCGCGGCCATCCGCCAGGTGACCATAGAGGCCGAGCTGCTGGTCGGGCGGCGGGCAGATCAGGGATAGCCACTTTTACAAATCCAATACAACTGCCTCGTCCGCCTGTGCTATACTATTCCCTAACAGGAGGGGTATATGCGCAGCCGAATACTGATCGTCAAGGATGACCAGGCCATCGCGCAGCTGATCGCGATGACGCTGGATTTGTCCGAGCATGACTGCGCCCTGTGCCATGACGGGCTGCAGGCCTGGGTACTGTCAAATCATGTTCGCAACTTGGGACTCCGGTAACCATGTCATGCTGCCTGGTTGTTGAGTGGTACGAGC